>NZ_RZPQ01000182.1:3268-8852 GCF_003999135.1 Mesorhizobium sp. M7A.F.Ca.CA.004.06.1.1
GCATCCGCGGCCTGACGCGGCCGGATCTGGTCGCCAAGGGCCGCAAGCAGCTGGTCGGCCTCAAGACCAGGGACCCCAAAGTGGTGCTGGAAGAAGGCGCGCAGGTCGTCGAGGATCCCAAGCAGGCGATCCCGATGAAGATGATCGGCCATGTCAGCTCGAGCTATTGGTCGGAAAATTGCGGCCGCTCGATCGCATTGGCGCTGGTCGCCGGCGGCCGCGACCGGATGGGCGAGACCCTCTATGTGCCGATGCCGAATGGGGTGATCGAAGTGGAGGTTACCGGCATGGTATTCTTCGACGAGACGGGAGGGCGCCTCAATGGCTAAGGCCGCTGCAAGGAAGACGGCTCCGGCCGCATCGCCTTCGGTCGAACGCCGTCCGGCGCTGGCTGGGCGCAGCACCACTGCCGCCGCCGTCAAGGTCGAGGTGCTGCCGTCGGCCGAGCGCGTTTCACTGCGTGCGCCGGAGGCTTCGGCCGCAGCGCTTTCGAAGGCGCTCGGCGTGACCTTGCCGAACAAGCCGAAAACCTCTGCCGCGAAGGGCGGGCGCACCGTCTTGTGGCTCGGTCCCGACGAATGGCTTGTGATCGATGAGGCCGGCAACGATCCGCTCGCCGATTGCGCCAAAGTATCCGCGCTGCATTCGGCGGTCGGCGTCTCGCATCGCAACATCGCGATATCGGTGACGGGCCCTGGGGCAGCGGCGACGATCAATGCTGGCTGCCCGCAGGACCTGTCGCTCGACGCCTTCCCGGTGGGCGCAGCGTCGCGCACCATCCTGGGCAAGACCGAGATCGTGCTGCTGCGCACAGCCGCCGATGCCTTCCGGGTCGAATGCTGGCGTTCCTTCTCGGACTATGTCTTTACTTTCCTGTCCGAGGGATCGCGCGACGCTGCGGTCTGAACTCGGAACGTTTTGCAGGGCACGCTCGTTCTGCATCCGCACGCCGAGGGAGAATGCCGATGCCGTCGAATTCCGCACCGAAGTCGCCGGTCATAAAGACATCGGCCGTCCGCTCGCTCGAACATGAGCGACATGAAGCCCCGAGCGCCGAAGAGGAACTCGAGGAAGGCCTCGAAGACACGTTCCCGGCCAGCGATCCGATATCCATTACCGGAACCGCCATCCCCGGCGCCCCGGCGAAACCGGGCACGGCCAAGACCGTGCCGGGGCGCAAGAAGCGCAAGACGTAGTATTCCATCGGGCCAGGCGGCATCGGCACCTTCTCAATCCCTTTTGACATGCTATTTAAAGCGCTTTGGGAGATGAAAATGCCGACAAAAGCGATCGTTTGGGGCGAGAATGTCCACGAGCAGACCAATGAAGCCGTGCGCGACCTCTATCCCTTGGGCATGCATGGCACCATTGCCGCCGCCCTCAACCAGGACAAGGGCATCGAGGCGACCACCGCCACCTTGCAGGAGCCCGAGCACGGCCTGAGCGAAAAGCGCCTGGCGGCCACCGACGTGCTTTTGTGGTGGGGCCACGCGGCGCATGGCGAGGTCAAGGACGAGATCGTCGAGCGGGTGCAGAAGCGGGTGTGGGAAGGGATGGGCTTGATCGTGCTTCATTCCGGCCACTACTCGAAGATATTCAAGCGGCTGATGGGCACGCCCTGTTCGCTGAAATGGCGCGAGGCGGGCGAGCGCGAGCGCGTCTGGGCGATCAACCGCGGCCACCCGATCGCGCAAGGCATCGGCGAGTGCCTGGAGATCGGCGAGACCGAAATGTATGGCGAGCCCTTCGCCGTGCCGGAGCCGCTGGAGACGGTGTTCGTCTCCTGGTACGAGGGTGGCGAGGTGTTCCGGTCCGGGCTGACCTACCAGCGCGGCGCGGGACGGATCTTCTACTTCTCGCCCGGCCACGAGACCTATCCGATCTATCACAATGAGGGCGTGCAGCAGGTGCTGCGCAACGCCGTGCACTGGGCGCACAACCCGGCGCCGGCATGGTCCGGCATCACCAATGCGTCGAACGTGCCGACGGATGCGGCCAAGGAGAAGATCGTGCAGAAGGGGCTGCGCCTGCATGCCGACGGCGACAAGGGCCTGAGTTGATTCGGGCCTGAGCTGATTGGGGTGTGAGGTGGCTGGGGGCCTGAACTGATGCATCGAATTCTTCTGCTCGGCACCGGCGGCATCGCCGGACATCATGTCGATGAGTTTGCCGGGATTCCCGGCTGCAGCATCGTCGCTTGCGTCGATCAGGTGCCTGGCCGCGCGGCGGCGTTTGCCGCCGTCAGCAAGATCGGCGAATCTTTCGAGAGCCTGGAGGCGGCGATCGCCTGCGGTCAGTTCGATGCCGCCATCAACGCGACGCCGGATGGTGCGCATATGGCAACGACGCTGGCGCTGCTTGCCCAGGGAAAGCATGTGTTTTGCGAAAAGCCGCTGGCGCCGAACCACGCCGACGCGCTTGATATGACCGAAGCGGCCGAGGCTGCAGGGGTGGTCAACATGGTCAACCTGACCTATCGCAACTCACCGGCGATCCATGAAGCGCGGCGCATGGTGCTGGCCGGCGAGATCGGCGTGTTGCGCCATGTCGAGGCAAGCTACCGGCAAAGCTGGCTGGTCAGCCAGTCGTGGGGCGACTGGCGGGTCGAGGACAAATGGCTCTGGCGCTTGTCGAGCCGGCACGGTTCGACCGGTGTGCTGGGCGATGTCGGCATCCATATCCTGGACTTCGCCACCTATGGCGCCGGCCAGGATATCGTCAGCCTGCATGCCGATCTGGTGACGTTTCCGAAGGCCGAGGGCGAGCGCATCGGCGACTATGTGCTGGACGCCAATGACAGCGTGGCAATGACGGCGCGGCTCAGTTCCGGTGCGCTCGCTACGATCGTGGCGAGCCGCTACATGACCGGCCACGCCAACGATCTGTCGCTGGCCCTGCACGGCACCAAGGGCGCCATCAGGGTCGAAACCGACGGCAAGGCATCGAACCTGTCGGCCTGTCTCGGCGGCGATGTCGATCTTCAGCGCTGGCAGATCTTGGCGCTGCCCAGTGTCAAGCGCAATGCGCGACGCTTTGCCGATGCGCTGGATACAGGCCGGAATGGCGATCCGTCGTTCCGGCGTGCCGCGGACATGCAAAAGCTGATCGACGCGGCCTTCGAGAGTTCAGCGGCGAAGCTGCCGGTTTCGGTCGGCTGAAGCTGGCCGGCTTGTGCCGGCCAGACGCGATCTTTGCTGATGTCAAAATGCGCTTGGTACAATCCACGGATTGATGCTGATGCCGAGCCGCGGGCCCTTGCCTTCAGCGGTATTTTGCGTGGCACCCTTCTTCTCGACCGAACCGGTCGAAGCGCAATCGAGCTTCACGTTGGTCCTGGTGTCAACGCAGGCCGCCACCGGCGCATGCTTGACGGGATGGGTGGTGTTGGCGGCGAAGGCCGAGCCCGAAAGTGCCAGCACGGCGGCGAGGGTGAGGAGTGTCTTTTTCATTGTCAGTCTCCGGTTTCCGGGTCGAATTCAATTCGTACCGACGGGTGAATTTCTCTCGTACATGTACGATACGCTGTACATATACGCCCGTCGATCGCGAAGTTCAAGGAAAACCGTACGCGTACAATAAATTTTTGTTAACCAAGAACCCCCAGGTCTGGAGGGGAATACACAAAACCAGGAAACGGCGTTCAGCAGTTGACCGGTGTCTCGGTCAGCGGCGGGACGTTTTGCGTGCTGAGCGTGGCGAGCGTGAAATCGCACATCCGCTTCACGAAGGCCTGCGGATCGCCGAAGGGGTAGAACGGAAAGGTGATGAGCAGCGAGATCGTGCCGTGGCCGACCGCCCACAGCATGGTGGCGATGGCGCGCGGATCGCCCTGCAATTTGCCGGCGGCGACGCAGGCCTCGACCCTGCTGATCAGCACCTTCATAGCAGGGTTGCTCTCCTCCATTTCATTGTAGCCTTCCGGCAGCTTGGTCTTTTCGGTCATGAACACGGTGCGGTATTCGTTGGGATTGCCGAGTCCGAAAGCGGCATATTCGGTCATCACCGCCTGCAAGGCCTCGATCGGATCATCGGATGGATGCTCCTCGATGCGGCGGGCCAGCGTCTCGAACGCATCCTCGGCCAGAGCGAACAGGATGTCCTGCTTGTCGGCGAAGTAGGAATAGACAGACATCGGGGCGTAGCCGACCCGCTTGGCCAATTTGCGGATGGTCAGGCCTTCATAGCCTTCTTCCTGGACGAGCTTGTGCGCGGCCTCGACAAGTTCGGAGCGCAGTTCGGCCTTTTGCTTCTCGCGGCGTGTCTGGACGCTCTGCGGCAAGATCTGGTGCCTTTGGTTGGTTGGTGGCTGGCTAAATTATATACGCTGTACGGAAACGGACAAGGGCACGGGAAGTTCCCAAGCGGTATGCTTCGGATCGTGCCGACGCTTGTCGAGGTTGGCGGCACCCGTGATCAGCACCTTTGCTCCGTCAAAGCGGCCCATCACGCCTCCTTGTCGATCAGCTTCGCGGCAAGGCGCGAAAGCAGCTTTACCGCCTCGCCATAGGTCCGGGCCTTTTCCGGATTGGAGGCGTTGCCGTCCAGCGCCCGCTTGTAGACGCCCTGGCAAATCGCGGCCAGCCGGAAGAAGGAAAAGGCGAGGTAGAACGTCCAGTTGCCGATACCGGTGAGCCCGCGCCGCCGGCAGTAGGCGGCGACGTAGTCCTCCTCGGAGGGCAGGCCGAGTGCGGAACGGTCGACACCGCCCAGGCCGCGAAAGCCGGAAGCGTGCGGCAGCCGCCATTGCATGCATTGATAGGCGATATCGGCGAAGGGGTGGCCTGATGTCGACAATTCCCAGTCGAGCACCGCCAGCACCTTCGGCCGGTCCGGCGCGAAGATCAGATTGTCCAGCCGGTAGTCGCCATGCACCAACGAGATCCGGCCGTCATCGGCGGGCATACGCGTTTCCAACCAGGCAATCAGCCGGTCCATGTCGGCGACTGCGTCAGTCTCCGAGGCGCGGTACTGGCTGGTCCAGCGCGCCAGCTGGCGCTCGAAATAATTTCCCGGCCGCCCGAAATCGCCGAGCCCCACTGTCCCGACATCGATCTCGTGCAGCGCCGCGAGGGTTTCGTTCATGGCATCATATATGGCGGCGCGTTCTTCGTTGTCGCCTGCCTCCGGCAGGGCCGGATCCCAGAAAATGCGGCCGTCGAGGAAATCCATCACGTAGAACATGCGGCCGATGGGCGAGTCTTCCGCCGACAGATGCAGCATGGCAGGCACGGGCACGGCGGTGCCGGCAAGCGCGCTCATCACCCTGAATTCGCGGTCGACCTGATGCGCCGATTTCAGCAATTGCCCCGGCGGCTTGGCGCGCAGCACGTAACGGCCGCTTGCCGCCGTCAAAAGGTAGGTCGGGTTCGATTGGCCGGATTTGAACTTCTCGACTGCCGCAAGTCCGGAAAAGCCCGGTATGTTCGCCTCGAGATAAGGCGCAAGCGCTGCCTGGTCGAGAACGGGATCACTCATGCCGTCTCGGGCTGGCGTTCGATCAAGGTCAGCGTCAGCCAGCGCGCGGTCAGTGCCGGCTTCTTCGAACCCTCGATCTCGATCGTCACGTCATGCGCGGTCTGCACCC
>NZ_RZPQ01000183.1:0-8850 GCF_003999135.1 Mesorhizobium sp. M7A.F.Ca.CA.004.06.1.1
CGTCATGGCCGAGCGCCGGCTCGTAATTGACCTGGCGCCGGGTGAATTCCTGTTTTCCGAAAATGTCCTTCCAGCCGAGATAGTCCCAGTAGGTGACGTTGAACGACAGCGCCAGCACGCTGGGCTGGTCCTTGACCCTGATCAGATTGGCGTTGGCTGGCGGGCAGGACGAGCAGCCCTGGCTGGTGAACAGCTCGACCACGCTGAGCGGCTGGGCGGCCGCCGCACCGAGCGACACCGCCAGCGCAAGCGCCGAGAGGCTGGACACTGTGACGAACTTGCGGGACATCGGCTTGCTCCGTGGGCGGCGGCGCCTGGATGCACCGCTGATATCCCCACTTCGCCGCTGTCGGCGCCTTCGTTACAGCGCTCACCGGTTTGTGATCGCTAGCGTTCTTCCTTCTCCCGCAAGGGGAGAAGGCAAGAAGAGCAGCTTCTACTGCGTCAGCCGCGTGTTGTTGGGCCGCTTGTTGAAGTCGCACTTGCCGGTGACGTTGTAGAAGAAGTCGGCGTTGCTGACGGGCGCCGGGACCTTGTTGCCGCCGTCTTCCCAGGCCTGGTAGGCTGTCGATCCACAAGGAACGAGGCCAAAGATATCGACGATCTGGCCGGTCGCCATTTCGGCCGGGGGGATGTCCTTGCTTGTCGAGCTATAGAGCCGGTTGGACGTGGCCGGATCGTTCGAATAGAGGTTTTGCGGATTGCCAGATGGGACGTTCATCTGCAGATAGAGGCCAGCCATCTGGCTGACGTCGATTGAGGCACCGGCGGTGTTGCCGGCAGCCATCGTGTCGACGCAGTAATATTTCGTGCCAAACTGGTCGGTGTTCAGCGTCACCCCGTCAGGCGCCTTTTTGCCGACCTTGCAAACCTGCGTTTGGGCCACCGTGGCGACGCCCAGACTGTCGATCTTGCTGACGGTGGTGGTGCCGTACCCTTTGGGATCCGTGCCCCCGCCGTATTTGTAATCGATCGTCATCAGAGGCTTGCCCTCCTTCGCACCGAACATCGTGCCGTAGAGCGTCATTGTCTTGTTCCAGTAACCCGACACCCCGCTGACCTTGAAGGTCGCCTCCACCAAAGCTGGCGCCTTGTTCACCGCCGACGTGACGCCGATCGCCACCGTAGGGATCCTGGCCATCTGCATGAACACGGTCTTCATGGCGAAACTCGCGGTGGCCTGCGCGGTGGCGGTGCCGTTGGCGCTGACGTCGAAGCTGTTCAGCGTCGCAGTGCCCTGTCCGCCGTTTTCTTTGTAGGTATCCTGCAGCACCAACTGACGCTGCGGTTTCGTCGAGGCCGTGTCCATCGTGGTGATCGACAGGATCGCGGCGTCGAGTGCCGCCTGCTCGGTCGACCTGGTCTGGACCGCGGAGGTGTAGTCGACGGAAAAGCCGACCGCGGTGATCAGCGGTATCATGGCGAGAACAAGTATCGGTGCGAACGAGCCGCTCCGCGACTCGATAAAACTGCCTGCAAGCCCCCGCATGCCTTCGTCCTTACATCAGATATTTCCCTCCGCTAACATGCCGATCACAAATTATGCTCTAACGCGTGTGGTTAAAATTTATCGATTTTTCGAGGAATCCGGAGGAAAAGGCGACAAGCGCCCGCACCGCTTGCCCCGGCAGCCGCCTGCTCTGCTTTCGCGGCAGCGGCCGTACGGCTTGCCGGGCAGCGGGCCGCGCTACATGTGCGGCGGCAGCCTGCCGCTTGCTCGGGCAAGCCACCCCTGCTAAACGCGCGCCATGAGCACGCCCCTCGACCACATCCGCAATTTCTCCATCGTCGCGCATATCGACCATGGCAAATCCACGCTTGCCGACCGGCTGATCCAGCTGACCGGCGGACTGGAGCTGCGCGACATGAAGGAGCAGGTGCTGGACTCGATGGACATCGAGCGCGAGCGCGGCATCACCATCAAGGCGCAGACGGTGCGGCTGAAGTACCGCGCCAACAATGGCGAGGACTATATCCTCAACCTGATCGACACGCCCGGACACGTCGACTTCGCCTATGAAGTGTCGCGTTCGCTGGCCGCCTGCGAGGGTTCGCTGCTGGTGGTCGATGCCTCCCAGGGCGTCGAGGCGCAGACGCTGGCCAATGTCTACCAGGCGATCGACAACAACCACGAGATCGTCGTGGTGCTGAACAAGGTCGACCTGCCGGCCGCCGAGCCCGAGCGCATCCGCGAGCAGGTCGAGGAGGTGATCGGCATCGACGCTTCCAACGCCGTGCTGATCTCGGCCAAGACCGGTCTGGGCATTCCCGACGTGCTGGAAGCCATCGTCCACCAATTGCCGCCGCCGCGCGAAGGCGACGCGGCCGCGCCCTTGAAGGCGATGCTGGTCGACAGCTGGTACGACGCCTATCTCGGCGTCATCGTGCTGGTGCGCGTCATCGACGGCGTGCTGAAAAAAGGCCAGACCATCCGCATGATGGGCACCGGCGCCAAGCATCTGGTCGAGCGCACCGGCGTGTTCACGCCGGCCCGCATCAATGTCGACGAGCTCGGCCCCGGCGAATTCGGCTTCTTCACCGGCTCGATCAAGGAAGTGGCCGACACCCGCGTCGGCGACACCATCACCGAGGACAAGCGCACCACGGCCAAGGCGCTGCCCGGCTTCAAGCCGGCGCAGCCGGTGGTGTTCTGCGGCCTGTTCCCGGTCGACGCCGCCGATTTCGAGGATCTGCGCGCCGCGGTCGGCAAATTGCGCCTCAACGACGCCAGCTTCTCCTTTGAAATGGAAACCAGCGCGGCACTCGGCTTCGGCTATCGCTGCGGCTTCCTTGGCCTCTTACATCTGGAAATCATCCAGGAGCGGCTGGAGCGCGAGTTCAACCTCGACCTGATCGCCACGGCACCCAGCGTCGTCTACCGGCTGGCTCTGACCGACGGCTCGATGAAGGAACTGCACAACCCGGCCGACATGCCCGACGTGGTGAAGATCTCGGCGATCGAGGAGCCGTGGATCCGCGCCACGATCCTGACCCCCGACGACTATCTCGGCGGCATATTGAAGCTCTGCCAGGACCGGCGCGGCATCCAGGCCGACCTGTCCTATGTCGGCAAGCGCGCCATGCTGATCTACGATCTGCCGCTCAACGAAGTCGTCTTCGATTTCTACGACCGGCTGAAGTCGATCTCCAAGGGCTACGCTTCGTTCGACTATCACCTCACCGACTACAAGGAGGGCGACCTCGTCAAGATGTCGATCCTGGTCAATGAAGAGCCGGTGGACGCGCTTTCCATGCTGGTGCACCGCACGGCGGCGGAAAAGCGCGGCCGGCAGATGTGCGAGAAGCTGAAGGAGCTGATCCCGAACCATCTGTTCAAGATCCCGATCCAGGCCGCCATCGGCGGCAAGGTCATCGCCCGCGAAACCATCTCGGCGCTGCGCAAGGACGTCACCGCCAAATGCTACGGCGGCGACGTCTCGCGCAAACGCAAGCTGCTGGACAAGCAGAAAGAAGGCAAGAAGCGGATGCGCCAGTTTGGGAAGGTCGATATCCCGCAGGAGGCGTTTATCCAGGCCTTGAAGATGGGCGATTGAGCGGGTTCGGCCTTTGGCCGAACGTATCGACCGGGTGGGTTCCCAGCTAACTAAGAGTGATCGCTCTCAGTCCTACCTTTGCCACTTCGAGATAGCATCTCTGTAAGCATCCCGTGTTGCCCCTTCACTAGCTGCGAGATATCCTTCTCAATTCTTTCAATTAAGAGTCGATCCTCTCTGCGAATCTCCTCTATCTTTGAGACAATCTCATCAAGATCAATCGCCAAAGAATTCCTTGACGGGTCGCTCTCGACGGATTGCATGTCGGCAGCATTTTCAAGTGTCGCGGCCACCCAGGCACTAATCTTCATTCCCTTTCGCTTGGCTGCTGCTCGAGCCTTGTCAACTACAGATGCATCCAAATTCTTGATCGTCCATTGCCGCAGTTCCTGGGAGGCGCTTCCGTCGCGCGCACCTTCGGCACCGCTTGCGCTTTGACCGAGCGCTGCAGTCTCCTGATAAGTCATAGCGAACTCCTCAACGTTCCCCGAAGTACCCCTTCGGGGGTCCCAATAAGGGACTTCAATCATATCCCAACGGATTTACTTGCTGGTTCATGATCAGGAATTAGGGTTAACACGCTATTAAACAACCCCTAAAAAGGGATAGCTGGCATGCGCGCGTGAAGGAGCCCCTTGTCATTTCCGTTCCCTGAGAATAAGTACCCATTTGTTCCTCCCTTGAATGAGGTACCAAGCGTCGTTTCCCTTGCCTGGGGGTACCCCAAATCACTCATGGATGATAGCGAGGCTATTAAACCCTAATTTTAGTGCGCCGCAACAGGAATTTTTTTCTCTCTGCACTTGTTGTTGGGGTACTTTTGGGTTACCCATCGACCTCATTTCCTCTTTTTGGGGAGCCGACATGGCAAGAACAGTTGCGGAATGGCAGATTACGGTCGATCGAGTGTTCGCCCGGTTCAAGGAGAATTATTTGAGCGTTTTGACGCTTGCCCCTTCTGATGCCAGGGCGGCTGTCGCGAAACTGAATGATATAAAAAAGGTGATGGTGTCGAGCGATCTCGGCAAGGCAGCATTTCGCCTCGATCGAAAAACTGCGACTCTTGAGCTGAGCTTGGCTGGGCTGAATCTCATCTGGGAAGCTGGGGAATCCAGAGATTTTCGTGACCTTGACATTGAAGATTTCTGCGAGACTGCGGTATCAATTTACCTGTTCCACGAAATGCAACACGTAGCACAGAGGATGGTGGATTTTGCCGATGTCCAGACGTTGAAGCAGACGGCTGGCCCTCACAAGCTGGGCGAACTCGATGTGATTGCCGATGCCGTCGCGGCGCAGATTTTCGCGACTCTGTATGCAGCAGATTTCGGCAATGATCGCAGGATCTATGCGTCTGCTTTTTTTAATGCGCTGCGGTTCATGATCGAATTTTGTTTCCCTGCCTTTGGCTTCCCTTTGGGAAAGAAGCACAAGGTCCAACGAGCCTTGGGAGTCGTCTTGATGGCTGTTCTCACAGAGCGAGCCATTCGGAATGGCGAGTGGGACGCGGAGTTTGATGCACCGCTTTATCCTGCTTTTTCGAAAAACTTCACTAAAATGGCCCTGCTCTCGTATGCCGGGAGCCCTTCTATTTCGATAGTGCAGTTTACCAAGTCCCTTAAAACAGGCTCCGTGAAAGAGATGCTCGAGTTGATTGACAGCGATCACATCGACAAGATTCTGGACCGCGCCCGGGAGTTGGTCTGAACTGCAGGCGAATTTACTGGCGCGCACACATGCATCTCTTTTGAGATCCAGCGTCTGCTGCCAGTCGGTTTCGAACAACTCGGCGGTTGGAATTTTATCGAGGTCGGTCCCCGCTTTCCGATTCACTCCATCCGCCATGTCTGTCCCGCCGAGATTCAAAACAGTACTGCCGGAAGACTCTTCCGGCACTGGGGCCGTCCATCGGTGCTGCGATCTTTAGCTGAAGGGGGCTGGCCATCAGCGCGCCGGGCAGGAAGGTGTTTGTACTGATAGGTTGGTGGCGCTCGGCCGTGTCGGCTTTGAGCTGTTCATGGTGCGGCGCCCAAGCGTATCGTACACCCAGCTTGGGGAGACACATCACATGCGCACCACATCAGACACCATCGCCTCTCTCGGCCTCGCCATCGGCGGCGCCTTCGGCCTTGCCGGCACCTTCGTCGCCAGCGCTCCGCTGCGCGAAACGCTCTGGACGATCGACGGCGCGGCGCTCGTGGTCGCCACCGCGCTGCTGACGATGAAATACCAGCGGCTGGGCAATGACTGCGTCGCTGCCGGGTTCCTGACCTTCCTGGCCGGAGAGACCCTGCTGATGGCGGGCAATGCGGCGGGGCTTGAGGCCAGCGTGCCTTCCTATGTCGGCGGCATCACGCTGTGGGCAGCAGCACTGGTCATGGTCAGCATGCCCAGGACATTTGCCCTGTGGATGCGGCTCACCGCGCTCGTGGCCGCCGTGCTGTTTGTCGTCTCGGCTTGCATGATCCTCTGGCGCGCGCCCTTGCTGCCGACCTCCGCGCCGTTGCCCGCCGCCGGCTATCCTTTCCTGGTGCTGACCTTTGTTGACTGGATCTGGACGCTGCTGAGGGCGGAGCGGTGAGCTTTTGTCCGCTTCCGTACCAAACGTCCGGCCTGGTTGATCGGGCATCAGCGGGGCGGTAGAAATTCCGGGCGGCGGACCTAGGTTCGCCAATGGCCGGCGCGGGCTCAGGCAACTGCCTCACCGGCATTCGCGCCGGCCATTTTCCACCCGCAGATGATCGCAGCGATCCACCGGCCAGCGCCGCACTTGAAGGAGCGCCGACGCTTCTTGCCTTCCCCCCCTTGTGGGGGAAGGTGGATCGGTGCGCAGCGCCGAGACGGATGAGGGGTGCGTGACGGAGTGAGGCGGTGAAGGTTCTGCTCTGGTTCAGATTCGTTTACTGTTGGCGTCTCGCCAAGCTGGAACACCCCTCATCCGTCTTGCCGCTTCGCGACAATCCACCTTCTCCCACAAGGGGAGAAGGTAAAGCGAACGTTGGCGCTTCAAGACTCAATCCACACCTTCTCGAAATGCTGTTCCAGCGCCTGGTGCTGTTCGCAGCCTTCGACGCCTTTGCGGTACGTCCGGTAGACCGAGCGCCAGTAGGGTTGGATGATGATGCCTGAATCGCGCAAATTCTGCTCGATCTTGGCCATGATCTCCTTGCGCGCCTTGGCGTCCGGCGTCGCCAGCGCCTTGTCGAGCAGCGTGTCGAATTCGGGATTGGCGTAGGCGCTCTCGTTCCAGGCGGCGCCGGATTTGTAGGCGAGCGCCAGCACCTGGACGCCGAGCGGGCGGCCGAGCCATTCGGTGCAGGAGAAGGGGTATTTGCTCCAGTCGTTCCAGAAAGTGGCGGCGGGCAGCACGGTGCGCTTGATCTTCAGGCCGGCGTCGCGCATCTGCGCGCCGATGGCGTCGCCGGTGCTCTTTTGCCATTCGACATCGACGGAGATGAGCTCGAATTCGTGGTCGGCCTTGCCGGCCTCGACAAGCAGCTTCTTCGACTGGTCGACGTCACGCTTGGCCGGGCCGATATCGGCATATTCGGGATGCATGGGGCCGACATGGTGGTTGTCGGCGGGCTTGCCGCGGCCGCCGAGGCCGAGCGCCAGTACGGCGGAATTGTCGACGGCGAGTTGGGCGGCGCGGCGCACTTTGACGTCGTCATAGGGCGCGTTGGCGACATTGAAGCGGGCGACGATGGTGGAGCCGGTGGCGATCTCGGAGTTCATCAGCCCCATCGTCTCGGTCTGCGAGACGGCGTCGGAAGCGGTTTCGTGGTCGGTGTCGATCTCGCCGGATTCGAAGGCCGACAGCATGGCGTTGGGGTCGGAGCCGTAGTCGACCCATTTGATGCCGTCGAGATGGAATTCGCCCTTCCACCAGGGCTTATCCCTGCGCTTCACCTCCGCACCCGTCTCGGCATCCCAGCTGACCAGCTCGCAGGGGCCGGTGGTGATGGCGAGCGCCTTCAGGGGATCGCCGTCGCCCTCATAGGAGCGGTGCATGATCAGCGCCGGATAGTCGGCCATGCCGGCGATCAGCGAGATGTCGGGCTTCGGCAGATTGAGCTTGATGGTGAAGTCGTCGACCTTGGCGATGCCGCCATCGACGACCTTCTTGGTGTCGGCATTGACCAGCGCGCCCATGCGCGCGGCGACCGAATTGCCCGGCACCGAGGCATCGCACCAGCGGGTGAGGTTGTGAATGACATCATCGGCGTTGAAGGCATCGCCATTCGACCAGGATATGCCCTTGCGCACATGCAGGGTCAGCGTCCTGGCGTCGTCGCTCGCCTCCCAGCTTTCGAGCAGCCAGGGCTCGAAGGAGAAGTCGGTGTTCCAGCGCACCAGATATTCGTTGCAGTGGCGGGCGACATTCGACATCTCCACGCCGTCGAAGGTGCGCGGGTCCTTGAAGCCCTTGACGTTCATGGCGACGCGCAGGACGCCGCCCTTCTTCGGTTCTGCCGCGCGGGCAGGGGTGGGGGCGAGCCCGCCCAGCGCAAACGCGCCGGCGGCACTGACACCGAGGCCGGCCATCAGCACCAGATATTCGCGGCGGTTGATGCCGCCGGTCCTGAAATCATCGGCGACGGATTTGGCTTGCGGGTGGAGTTTGCGGTCGGTCAGCATGAATTTCATCGTCGTTCCCCTGTTGTTGATGCATGCCGCCCAAAAGTGCCCAGCGGTTTTGGGACAACGGCATGCACAGAAAAATCGCCCCGGCCGATCGACAGACGCGGGGGCGGACGCGACCGCCGGGGCGCCGTTGCCTGAGCGGGAATGATAGAGCGGGGTGACGCTAGGGAGTGTTCGGTTTTCCGCAGTGATTGTGCGGGGTTCCGCAGGGGGAGTCGGCAGTGCGCTTATGCTTTGCAGCCGCGCTGCGAGGAGATGCGCCAACGGCGCGGCGCCAATCTCCCTCCTTGAGGGGGAGATGGCCGGCAGGCCAGAGGGGGTCGGCACGACGGGACGCGACCTCCTACTTTAAAAAAGATGATGCTAGCGCTCTACGCGCGACGACCCCCTCTGTCGCCTTCGGCGACATCTCCCCTTCAAGGGGGGAGATTAGCGTTCCACCGTCGGCCACTCACCTCGGCCCAGCGCAGCAACCGCGCCGACAATCCGCGCAAACGCTTCCGCCGCGGCCGGCACCGTCGTTCGGGCGCGCAGGAAGCTGTGCACCAGCCTCGGTTCCTCGTGCCACCGGGCCTTGCCGCCGGCGGCCACAATGCGGTCGCGGTAGGTCTCGCCATCCGACGACAGCGGGTCGCATTGCGCCGTGACGATC
>NZ_RZPQ01000184.1:0-8798 GCF_003999135.1 Mesorhizobium sp. M7A.F.Ca.CA.004.06.1.1
AAGTCGGGGTGGTCCTCCAGTGCGTTGCGTACGACGTCATCGAGCGGCATCGGCCCAAACTCGGCGTCGACGAGCCGCACCTGATGGCCGGCATCGATCAGCGGTCCGCCGATCGCCAGCAGGCCGAGCGGCGGCAAATGATCGTCGGGCACGCGGCTGCCGATGGCGGTGTGCGGCGGATTGATCAGGACGATTTTCATGGCGGACCTCTTGGGCAGTTGGTCCGCGCAAGCTGGCCGGCGATGTGGACACGCGATTGGCCCGTTTCAGCAGTTTGCGTGCAGCTTTTCCCCAAGGAGTGCGAAGAGAGGCATTGTCATCGCCTGAGATGCCCGAGCGGCACATGGCCCGGCCCCTTGATGTTCTGCAGCACCAACTGCGTGTGGACGTCGCGCACGCCGTCGAGCCGCATCAGCCGGTGCATAACGAAGGCGTTGAGTTCGTCGACCGACGGCACCATGACATGCAGCAGAAAGTCATGGTCGCCAGTCATCGTCCAGCACGAGGACACCTCGTCCATGCGCTGCACGGCGGCGATGAAGCTTTCGGGCGAGCCGTCGCTGTGGCTGACCAGGCGCACCTGGATGAACACCTCGACCATCAGGCCGACCGCGCGGCGGCTGATCACCGCGGCAAATCCCTTGATGATGCCGGCCTCCTGCAGCGCCTCGAAGCGCCGCGCGCACGGCGTCGTCGACAGGCCGATCTCTTGCGCCAGTTCGGAAACCGGCTTGCGCCCGTCGCGCTGCAGGACATCGAGCATCTTGATCTCGAAATCGTCGAATTGAGGCACTTTCACTCCGATAGAGGGTTTTGTGAGTGGATGTTATCCCAAATATTCCGTTCGAGCCATCATCAAAACCGATTTGCCTCGGCAGATCGGGGTAGCCTTTTCGGCACGTCAGCCATTGATGATTTGCGAGGAGAAAAACCATGACGACGATGAGCGTTGCCGAATATGCCCGCGACTGCGCGGCGCAAGGATTGCGCGGCGACTATTCGGTCTGCCGCGCCGATTTCACCGTGTCCCAGGGCTACGATTACAGCGAAGAAGAGCAGGCGGTGTGGCGCACGCTGTGCGACCGCCAGACCAAATTGACGCGCAGGCTCGCCCACCATTCCTATCTCGACGGCGTCGAAAAACTTGGCCTGCTCGACCGTATTCCCGATTTCGACGAGGTCAGCGCCAAGCTGCGCAAATTGACCGGCTGGGAGATCGTCGCGGTGCCCGGTCTCATTCCCGCGGCCCCGTTTTTCGATCATCTCGCCGATCGCCGCTTCCCGGTCACCAACTGGCTGCGGACCAGGCAGGAGCTCGACTACATTGTCGAGCCCGACATGTTCCATGATTTCTTCGGCCACGTGCCGGCGCTGTCGCAACCGGTGTTCGCCGACTTCATGCAGATGTATGGCGAGAAGGCCGGCGACATCATCGCGCTGGGCGGCGACGAGATGATTTCCAGGCTCTACTGGTACACGGCCGAATACGGCTTGATGCAGGAGGCCGGCCAGCCGCTAAAGGCCTTTGGCGCCGGCCTGATGTCGTCGTTTACCGAGCTGCAGTTCGCGGTCGAAGGCAAGGACGCCCACCACGTGCCCTTCGACCTGGAAACGGTGATGCGCACCGGCTACGAGATCGACAAGTTCCAGCGCGCCTATTTCGTGCTGCCGTCCTTCGACGCCTTGCGCGATGCCTTCCAGACCGCCGATTTCGCGGCGATCGTCGCCCGACGCAAGGACCAGCCGGCGCTCGACCCGGCGACGCTCTAGGCAGCAGTTGCCCTGCAGCCGTCAGGCGGTGACCACCTTGCTCAGATGGTCGCCCAGCCGGCAGGCCAGCGCGGTGATCGTCGTCGTCGGGTTGCATTGGCCTGACGTGCAGAACACCGAGGAGCCGCCGACATAGAGATTGTCCATGCCGTGCACCTTGCAGTTGGCGTCGACCACACTTTTGGTGACGTCGGTGCCCATGCGCGTGCCGCCCATATGGTGATGGCCCGCCGTCTCGTCATTGGTCGGATAGTCCTGGCCGTTGCTGATCCAGTCGGCAATGCGCACGCGGCCGAGATTCTTCTCGATCAGCGTCTTGCCGAACAGTCTGAGCCCTTCGAGCAGGGTGCGATGTTCCAGTTCGGATTTCTTCCAGTGCAATTCGATGCGTGGCACGCCGGCATGGTCGACATTGGTCTTCGACAACTCGATCTGGTTGGAGGCCAGCGGCGCCTGTTCCCAGGCGACGTAGAGCTGCGCGGCGCAGCGCAGTCTCTGACTGAGCTTGGAGGACATCCACTCGGCCATGTCGGGTGCCGTGCAGGCGAGGTCGGCGATAAGGCTCTTGACGCCGGGATACGGCGTCTCGATCAGCCGGATGCCGAAATTCATGATCTGCAGCCGCTCCGTGGCGGCAAGTGTCGGCGAGAAGAAGGCCTCATTGACGGCGTCGACCTCGAACGCGTTATAGTCGGCCAGGATGGCATTGCCGCCCTCGAAGGTCGGATGCTCCATCCAGTAGCGGCCAAGCGCCGTCGCATTCGGCACGACGCCGCCGTTCGAGCGCTGGTTGGACCACAGAAGCAGCCGCGAATTCTCCAGCCCACCGGTGCAGACGATGAAATAGTCGGCGCTGAAGGAGCCGGCATTCTGCCCGTTCGACCACAGTCTGGCGCCCGTCACGCGTTTGCCGTCGCCGGTAAGCTCGGTGGCACAAGTGTTGAGCACCACCGCGATGTTCTTGGCCTTGTCGAGTTCATCGCCGAACTTCTCGGCGAAGCGCACGGCCGGGCTCTTGATCAGCTGCACCCAGCGAATGTCGTCCGAGATCGGCACATCTGGCCGGAGGGCCGGAAGGTCGAGAATGTCGCGCACTTCCGGCAGATAGGGTTCGATGTCGGTGCGGCGGATCGGCCAGCCCGTATCGGGTACCCAGGCCTTCGGCTCGAAATCCTGCTTGTCGAGCACGCGGCACCAGCCGGCCCAGTGGTTGGAACTGCCGCCCATCAACCGCAGCCGGGTTATGTCGAGATCGAAATAGAAATCGCCGACCGTGCTGCCACGGTAAAAGTCCTGCGACTCGTCGCTGAATTCGCGCGGACCGGCCTCCATCACCACCACCGGAATGCCGGCCGCGCCAAGCTTGCGGGCAATGGTCGTGCCGGCCGGACCGGAGCCTAGGATGCACACTTTTGGGGTGAAGTTCGCGGCGCGATACGCCTCGTAGCTGTCGAAGATCATGCCAGGTCGCTCCGCCTCAGAATCCAGCCATTGACCTCGACGATCTCGTTCGGGTTGGGCTCTGGATCGGCTGCATCGGCATCAGGCAGCTTGCGGAACAAAGACAGGGCAGGCAATGCGATCAACGCCTGCACGAGCGCGCGGCGTGACATTTTCTTGATGATGAAACTCATGGCTGGTCTCTCGGCTGGGCTTCGGCACTGCATGGCGTTCCCAGAACGGCAATTCCCGGAACGACACATGCATCACCGTGGAAGCCAGTATCGTGCCAAGTCTGGCCGCAAAGCAGTGAAAACCCGGCTAAGCGGTACAACCGAGTGCAAACAGGGTTAGAATTTTCTTAACAGGCCGGTTGCGGCAGATCGGATCACGCCGCCTCGGAAATGCCGGTGTCGATGATCGTCAGGTTACGGCCCTGGTGCTTGGCCTGGTAGAGGCGCCGGTCGGCGGCGCGCATCAGCTCCGACACACTGGCTTCCTCGCCGCAGACAGTGCCGCCGATGCTGACCGTGAGCGGAATGGTCCGCTCGTCGACGGGCCGGAAGCGGATCAGCTCCACTTCGCGGCGAATTCGCTCGGCGACGCGCTTGGCCTCCTGCTCGGTCGCGCCGATCAGGAAGGCGCCGAACTCCTCGCCGCCGATGCGGCCGAGCACATCGCCGCTGCGCACGCCGCGCTGGATCGCGCTGGCGATCAAAAGCAGCGCGTCATCACCTGTCAGATGGCCGAAATTGTCGTTGATGGTCTTGAAGTGATCGGCATCGATGATCAGCAGCGCGCCGCGATCGGACTTGCGGCGCGAACCGTCGAGCGCGGCAAAGAAGCTTTCCCGGTTGAGCATGCCGGTCATGTCGTCGCGGCTCGCCTTTTCCGCCAGGCGGCGATGCGCGGCGGCGAGCTGGGCATGGGCTCGGGCGAGATCGCGATGCGCGTTTTTCAGCCTGTCGCTTTGCCAGAAAGTGCTTGCGCTGGCAGCCCACGCCAGCACCAGCGGACAGAGCGTGGAGGTCAGCCAGATCGTGCGGTTGACCGGAAATCCCATGGCCGGAACGATGATCAGGGTCAGCAGGAGAGAGGCCGCGACTGAGGCGAAAGCAACGGCGGCGGATCTCAGAATTATGCTGTTCATCGCTTGCTCCCACAAGACTGCCTCTCTGCCAGCAAGCCCTAAAGGCCACCTTTCCCAGATGCCTAAAATTTGAATCGTGAGGCGATTTACGCAACCTCAACGAGCAGAAGTTGTGGATAAAGTCGCTTCCGGAATGCGCGTTTCATGCCATAAGGAGCCCATGACCACGCTCCCTGACCCCGCCCGCTTCGCCCATGTCACCGACTGGGTCTTCGATCTCGACAACACGCTCTATCCGCATCATTCGAATCTGTTCTCGCAGATCGACGTCAAGATGACCGCCTATGTCGGCGAGCTGCTGGCATTGCCGCGCGACGATGCGCGCAAGTTGCAGAAGGAACTCTACCGCGAATATGGCACGACGCTGAACGGCCTGATGACACGTCATGGCATCGACCCCGATGATTTCCTCGAGAAGGTCCACGACATCGACTATTCATGGCTGGTGCCAGACCCCGTTCTCGGCACCGCCATCCGCCAGCTTCCGGGCCGCAAGTTCATCTTCACCAATGGCGACCGCAGGCACGCCGAGCGCACCGCGCGCCAACTCGGCATCCTCGACCATTTCGACGACATCTTCGACATCGTCGCCGCCGGGCTCAATCCCAAGCCGGCGCGCCAGACCTACGAGAAGTTCGCTGAACTCCACGCCGTCACCGGCCACAATGCGGTGATGTTCGAAGACCTTGCCCGCAACCTGTCGGTGCCGAAGTCGCTCGGCATGACCACGGTGCTTATCGTGCCGCGCAATTTCGAGCCGACCTTTGCCGAGATCTGGGAGCGCGACCCGACCAACGAGGACGACGTCGATTTCGTCACCGACGACCTGGCGGGGTTTCTGACGGCGATTGTGGAGGGGGAAGGAAGAGGGGAATTGAAGAATTGAAGAATGAAGGACGGTCTCTACGGATCAATTCCCCCAGTTCCCCAGTTCTTCAATTCCCCACTCCCCTACTCCCCTAACTTGTAGAACCGGCTGATGATCCCCCAGGCTTCGTCGGCGGTGTCGACGAAGTCGATGATGTCCTGATCGCCGGGGCTGATCGTGCCCTGCTCGGCGAGAAAATCGAGATTGATCGCCCGCTTCCAGAAGGATTTGCCGAACAGGATCACCGGCACGCGCTCCATGCGCCCTGTCTGGATCAGGGTCAGCGTCTCGAAGAATTCATCCATCGTGCCGAAGCCGCCCGGAAACACCGCGACCGCCTTGGCGCGCATGACGAAATGCATCTTGCGGATAGCAAAATAATGGAAGTTGAAGCAGAGCTCCGGCGTCACATAGATGTTCGGCGCCTGCTCGTGCGGCAGGACGATGTTGAGGCCGATCGACGGCGCGCCGACATCGTCGGCGCCGCGGTTTCCCGCTTCCATCACGCCGGGCCCGCCACCGGTCACCACGACATATTCGCGGTAATAGGAGGTAGCCGACTGCTGCGAGCAGAGGCGGGCGAATTTTCGCGCCTCCTCATAGTATTTGCTGTTTTCCTCGAGGTTCTTCTTCTGCGTCTCGTTCTTGGCCGCCCAGGCCTCGCCGCCGGGTTCCGGCAGGCGCGCGCCGCCGAACAGGATCACCGTCGAACGGATGCCGCGTTCGGCCAGGATCATTTCCGGTTTCAGGAGTTCAAGCTGCAGCCGGACCGCGCGCAACTCGCGCCGCGTCATGAAGTCGGGATCGTTCCAGGCGAGCCGGTAGGTTTCGGCACGCGTCTGCGGCGTATCCGGCACACTCTTCGACCGCTCCAGATCCTCGTCCGAATGCGGCAGTGGCGTCCAGCCCGCCTTTTCCATAGGTGTCATATGCTCTACCCGTCCAAATTCTTCACTTGCGCCGCCCCATGACGCAGCCGCGATTGACCCTCACCAAGGCTTCACATAAGCAGGTTCCGCAAAAGTGTCCTGCGGTTTTGTGACAAGAACCTGCTACATGCGAAGATCCAGGCAGGCAAAGCCTGCCAAGGGGTCCGCGCGACTTTCAAAACAGGTTAAGGCGTTGCCCCTTAACAGCTTGGTAATGGAGCGAATTCATGTCGAAGCCCGATCTGGCGAGCCTCGAAAAGACCATCGAGAAGGCCTTCGAGGAACGCGACGCGATTTCGACGGCAACGCGCGGCGAAACGCGCGACGCCATCCAGTCGGCGCTCGATCTGCTCGACCGCGGCGCCGTCCGCGTCGCCGAGCGGCAGGCCGACGGCAAGTGGCATGTCAACCAGTGGCTGAAGAAGGCCGTGCTGTTGTCGTTCCGGCTCAACCCGATGGAGATCATCAAGGGGGGACCCGGCGAGGCGGTGTGGTGGGACAAGGTGCCGTCGAAGTTCGACGGCTGGAGTGCCGTCGATTTCGAAAAGGCGGGCTTCCGAGCCGTGCCGTCGTCGGTCGTGCGCCGTTCGGCCTATGTCGCACCGGGCGCCGTGCTGATGCCGTCCTTCGTCAATGTCGGCGCGTATGTCGACAGCGGCACCATGGTCGACACCTGGGCCTCGGTCGGCTCCTGCGCCCAGATCGGTAAGAACGTGCATCTGTCCGGCGGCGTCGGCATCGGCGGCGTGCTGGAGCCGATGCAGGCCGGCCCGACCATCATCGAGGACAATTGTTTTATCGGCGCGCGTTCGGAGGTGGTCGAGGGCTGCATCGTGCGCGAAGGCTCGGTGCTCGGCATGGGCGTCTTCATCGGCCAGTCGACCAAGATCGTCGACCGCGCCACCGGCGAGATCTTCTATGGCGAAGTGCCGCCCAATTCCGTCGTCGTCGCCGGAACGATGCCGGGCAAGCCCTTTCCGAACGGCGAGCCGGGTCCCAACCTTTACTGCGCCGTCATCGTCAAGCGTGTCGACGCCAAGACCCGCTCCAAAACCTCGATCAACGAATTGCTGCGCGATTGATCTTTGCGCAAAGCGAGCGCACCTTCCGCCGGCGCGACAATCGGTCGCGCTGGTTCAAGATGGAGGGGTGACATGGACTGGAAGTATCTGCTCACAAGTTTTGATGGTCGCATCAACCGTGGCAAGTTCTGGGCCGCGATTGGCGTTTTCATCGTCATTGGTATCGTTGCCTTCATTCTCGATGCGATCCTCGGTACACGTCTCACCACCGCCAGTGGCGCCCAGATCGGCATCATCGGCATTCTCATCGCTCTGGTCTCGATCTATTTCGCGCTCGCAGTCTACGCCAAGCGCTGGCATGATCGCGGCAAGTCGGGCTGGTGGAGCCTAATCATGCTGGTGCCGCTCATCGGCCCGATCTGGTTTCTGGTGGAATGCGGCATTCTCGAAGGCGCCAGAGGCGCCAATCAATATGGACCGGACC
This sequence comes from Mesorhizobium sp. M7A.F.Ca.CA.004.06.1.1, assembly GCF_003999135.1. Classification (NCBI taxonomy): domain Bacteria; kingdom Pseudomonadati; phylum Pseudomonadota; class Alphaproteobacteria; order Hyphomicrobiales; family Phyllobacteriaceae; genus Mesorhizobium; species Mesorhizobium sp. M7A.F.Ca.CA.004.06.1.1. The sequence goes on from NZ_RZPQ01000184.1 coordinate 7,664, forward strand.
CGCTTGCCTGACAGATCAGATCTCACCTGGCTTTTCTTCAAAACCTCGGGCCGCGTCAGTCGCGCGGCCTATTTTCTTGGCGGGTTGCTCGTCGCCATCATCCAGGCCTTCCCGCTCTACCGCTTCACGCTGGTGCCGGAAGGTTCGGCCGAGAGCAACATGTGGTCGTTCATCTTCTTCGTCGCCTTCATCGCCTCGCTGTGGTCGAACATCGCCCTGGCGGTGAAGCGGCTGCACGATTTGGACAAGCCGGGCATTGCCGCGCTGATCCTGTTCGTGCCGGTGGTCTCGATCGTCGCCTTCCTTGTGTTGTGCCTGTTTCCAGGGCAGCCTGGACCCAACCGCTATGGCCGGCGCACCAACGAGCCGGAACAATCCTGAGGGCCGATCGGACATGCGCTACCGCACGCTTGATCCGAAACTGATCGTCGAAACCGCCGAGCGGCTGGAAGAGCGGATCGCCGACCGTTTCCCTGAAGCGGGATTGCGTGGCGTCGCCGCCGAACTGGTCTCGCTGTCGCGCGATCTGGCCAAGGCGGCCAAGGTGCTCGAAGCACCGATCTGGTGGCTGCGCGGGCTCATCGTCGCCGCCTTCGTCACGGGTGTGCTGGTGTTCCTGTTCGTCGGTACCATCTTGCCGATCGACCGCATTTCGGGAACCCACGATGCCCTGCAGTCGGTGCAAGGCATAGAGGCTTCGATCAACACCGTCATACTGGCTGTGTTGGGCTTGCTTGCTCTGATCCGCACCGAGGAGCGCATCAAGCGCAAAAGGGTGTTTCGCCAGCTGCACGGCCTGCGTTCGCTGATCCATGTCATCGACATGCACCAGCTGACCAAGGATCCGGCAGCCCTTTCGGCCGATTTCAAGCCGACGGCGCACTCGCCGGCCCGTATCACCAATGCCGCCGACCTGGCGCGTTACCTCGACTATTGCTCCGAAATGCTGTCGATCACCGGCAAGATCGCAGCGCTCTTCGCGCAGTCGGTCAATGACGACGTGGTCATCGACGGCGTCAACGACATCGAGAACCTGGCATCCAACCTGTCGCGGAAAATCTGGCAGAAGATCACGTTGATCGACGGCCGGCCGGTGCAACAACCTGCTCCGGCGCCAGGCCCGGCGAGCCAAGCC
>NZ_RZPQ01000185.1:0-8694 GCF_003999135.1 Mesorhizobium sp. M7A.F.Ca.CA.004.06.1.1
GTCAAACAGCAGACGGTTGCCCCAGACATATTGGTGGCCGGTGTCCCACGCCCCGATGGCCAGAGCGTGGCTCCCAAGACCGAAACGCCGGCGCAGCTGACCGTTCAGCCTGAGAGCACGGAAGCGCCTGTCGCCGTTCCGGAGCGGCCTCCGATCCCTAGAGCCAGGCCAACTCCGGCAGCTGCCCCTTCAAAGATGGCGGATGAGAAGCGCGGCACGGCGGATGGCGAGGACCGGTCGGCGCAAGCAGCCAGCAAGGGCAAAAGGCAAAAAGAGGCAGGCACGGCCGCGGAAGACAACTACCGCGGCGATGTTTTTAGAAATCTCGGCAGCGTCAATCGCACCCTCCCGCCTTCCCTACAGCTGGCGGCACGCAACAATGCGGTTGTCACATTCGTCATAGGCAGGAAGGGCAACATAAACGAGTTGCGCATTCTGGAAACCTCAGGATCGGCGGCTTTCGATCAGGCAGCGCTTGGCATTGTCCGCAAGGCAGCCCCCTTCCCTCCGATTCCACCGCAGGCAGCAAGCGCAAATTTGGAGTTCGAGACCGAAATCGGCCCATTTTGAATGTGCGCAGAACAAACGCTGCAGCCGCCAATCATCAACATCCGCACGAAAGGAACCGCCATGTACATCGCAATGAACCGCTTCAAGGTGCAGACCGGCTCGGAGAACGACTTCGAAGCCGTCTGGAAGAACCGCGATTCCAGCCTTGCTGAGATGAAGGGGTTTAGGGAATTCCATCTGCTGCGCGGCCCGGTCAACGAGACCGAAGGCTACACGCTTTTCGCGTCGCACACGGTGTGGGCCAGCCACGACGATTTTATCGCCTGGACCAAGTCCGAGAATTTCCGCGCCGCCCACAGGAATGTCGGCACGACAAAGGTCCACTATCTCGGCCACCCCCAGTTCGAGGGTTTTTCGGTCGTCGAAGGCGCGTAATGCATGTCGTCCAAAAGTGGTCCCGGTTTTGGGACAACGACATGCATAAAAACAAAAGTTGACCGGGGGTCAGGCCCCGGCCAGCAAGCTCGCATTGCCGCCCGCGGCGGTGGTGTCGACGCAGACCGCCCGTTCATGCGCATAAGCCGCCGGGTTGAGCACCTCCGTGACCAGCGGCACGATCGGGCCGGAGCGGTCGGCGATGACCTTGCGCACGATGCGCGCGGCCTCGGACGTGCCTGAAAAAGCGACGACGTCGACGCGTAGCGCGCGCGCCTCGACCGGATCCGGCCGGCCGTCGATGGCGGCCAGCGGCAGGCCCTTGCCGGTCAACGCGGAAAGGGCTGCCGGTGCACCTAGCGCAACGGCCAGCACGGCATTGCCGGCGGCGAGCGCCTGGATCGTCTGCGCCAGCAGCGTATCGCCGTCAGGACCAAGGCACAGCACCCGTCCGCGTGGCGACAGCGACAGCGTGTTGGCCTCGCCGGTCGGCCCGGGCAGGTCGACCTGGCCGAAATCGATGCCGGCGGCCGCACCAATGGCCGCAGCACCCTTGCCGCGCAGATGCTTCCTCAGAATGGCGATCCGGTCGGGCCGCGTCGACCAGCCGCCAAGTGCGGGATCCGGCAGATTGTCGGCAAGTTCGGTCGCCGTGACCTTGTGGCCATCCTGCACATGGGTGCCAGCCTCCGGCCCCTTGCGGAAGCGGCGGAGGTAGTGCGGGCCGCCGGCCTTCGGACCGGTGCCTGAAAGCCCCTCGCCGCCAAACGGCTGCGAACCGACGACGGCGCCGATCTGGTTGCGGTTGACATAGATGTTGCCGGCGTGGATGCCGTCGACGAAATGCTGCACGCGGCCCTCGATCCGGGTGTGCAGCCCGAAGGTCAGGCCGTAGCCCTTGCGGTTGATGGCGGCGATGACCGCGTCGATCTCGTCGGCGTCGAAACTGGCGACATGCAGCACCGGCCCGAACACCTCGCGCTCCATATCCTCGATACCCTTGACGCGGAAGACGTGGGGCGCGACGAAGCGACCTTCCTTCGGCGCTTCGAGCTTGGCGATCAGCCGGCCCTGCAGGCCCATCTTCGTGCAGTACTCGCGGATCGAGGTCTGTGCCTCGTCGTCGATGACCGGGCCGACATCGGTCGAAATCCGCCAGGGATCGCCGACATTGAGCGCCTCCATGGCGCCCTTCAGCATCTCCAGCATCTTCTTCTCGACGTCCTTCTGCACGTAGAGCACGCGCAGCGCCGAGCAGCGCTGGCCGGCACTCTGGAAGGCCGAGGCCAGGATATCGCGCACCGCTTGTTCGGGCAGCGCGGTGGAATCGACGATCATCGCGTTAAGGCCGCCGGTCTCGGCGATCAGCATGGCGTCGGGCTCGGCCGTCTCGGCCAGCTGCTTCTCGATCAGCTTGGCAACCTCGGTCGAGCCGGTGAAGCATACGCCGGCAATGCGCGGGTCAGCGGTCAGCGGGCCACCGACCGACGGGCCGTCGCCGGGCAGGAGCTGGATGACATCTTCCGGCACGCCGGCCTCGCGCAGCAATTCGACGGCGCGGAAGGCGATCAGCGGCGTCTGCTCGGCCGGCTTGGCGATGACCGAATTGCCGGTGACGAGCGCGGCCGCGATCTGGCCGGTGAAGATGGCGAGCGGAAAATTCCACGGTGAAATGCAGACGATGGCGCCGCGCGCTTGCGTGCCCGCCTCCGCATTGGCCGCCTCGGTGGCGTAGTAGCGCAGGAAGTCGACGGCCTCGCGCACTTCGGCGACGCCGTCGGCCAGCGATTTGCCGGCCTCGCGGGTGGCGAGTGCAAAGAACTCGACCGCATTCGCCTCATAGATATCGGCGGCACGATTGAGGATGGCAGCGCGCTCGGCAACGGGACGTTTTGCCCAGGCCGGCTGCGCTTCCACCGCAAAGCGCACGGCGGTCGCGACTTGCTTTGCGGCGGCTTCGCTGACCGTGCCGACCACTTCGGAAGGCTTTGCCGGGTTGACGATCGGACGCTGCTTGCCGTAGCCGGCGGCACGGGTGATCGGCTTGGCATGCCAACGATCCGGCCCAGCGAAGGCCGCCCTGGCCTTGTCGATCGCCGCCAGCGTCACCGTGTCGGTGATGTCGAATCCTTTCGAATTGCGTCGCCCGACCCCAAAAATCTGGGAAGGCCGGGCAATCGCCGGATTGGCGGCCGGACCCTGGCTCTCGACCGTTTCGAGCGGATCGCGCGCAATGTCCTCCGGCTCGACGTCCTCGTCGGTCAGTTGGTGTACGAAGGAGGAATTGGCGCCATTCTCCAGCAACCGGCGGACCAGATAGGCCAGCAGATCGGAATGCGCACCGACCGGTGCATAGATGCGGCAGGGCGTGCCTTCGGACCGGCGCACCGTCTCGTGCAGCGCCTCGCCCATGCCGTGCAGGCGCTGGAACTCGAAGGAATCGCGATTGTCCGCCATCGCCAAGATGGCGGCGACGGTGTGGGCATTGTGGGTGGCGAATTGCGGATAGATGCGGTCGGTCATCGACAAAAGCTTCTTCGCGCAAGCCATGTAGGAAACGTCGGTGTTGGTCTTGCGGGTGAAGACTGGATAGCCTGACAGTCCGAGCGTCTGCGCGCGCTTGATCTCGGTGTCCCAATAGGCACCCTTGACCAGCCGCACCATGATGTTGCGGTCGTATTTCCTGGCCAGCGCATAGAGCCAATCGATGGCGAAGGCCGCGCGTGGCCCATACGCTTGCACCACCACGCCAAAGCCGTTCCAACCGGCGAGCTCCGGCTCGGCCAGCACCCGCTCGATGACGTCGAGCGACAGATCGAGGCGGTCGGCCTCCTCGGCATCGATGTTGAGGCCCATGCGCGAATGGCGCGCGGCCAGCGCCAGCGACAGGAGCCGGTCTGCCATCACAGGCAGCATCTCGTCTTTCTGCGCCACCTCGTAGCGCGGATGCAGCGCCGAAAGCTTGACCGAGATGCCGTGGTTCTGCCTGATGTCAGGACCGTTGGAGCCGGAATCGAGCGACGAAATCGCGTCGGCATAGGCCTTGTGATAGCGCAAGGCGTCGGCCTCGGTGCGGGCTGCCTCGCCCAGCATGTCGAAGGAGTAGAGATAGCCCTTCTGCGTCATCGGCCGGCCTCGCTTGACGGCTTCCGTGATGGTGCGGCCGAGCACGAACTGCTCGCCCATCTCGCGCATGGCGGCGGCCACCGCCTTGCGGATGACCGGCTCGCCGAGCCGCCGCACCATAGAACGCAGCGTGCCCTCGATGCCGCCCTCGCCCTCATCGAGGACGCGGCCGGTCAGCATCAGCGCCCAGGTCGAGGCATTGACGAAGATGGAGCTTGAACCGCCCGAATGCGCCGACCAGTCGTGCGGCGCGATCTTGTCGGCGATGAGGTCGTCCATCGTTTCGGTGTCAGGCACACGCAACAGCGCCTCGGCCAGGCACATCAGCGCCACGCCTTCCTTGGTGGAGAGACCATAGGCCGAGAGGAAGACTTCCATCAGCCGAGGATCCGACGAGCCGCGCACCGCCCGCACCAGATCGGCGGCCCGTGCCGAGATCGCCTTGCGGTCTTTCACTGAAAGGCCCGTCGTCTCGGCCAGTCGCTTCACGGCCTCGTCTTCGTCGGGCAGGTAGTTGGCGCGGATCTGCTGGCGGATGGCATCAAGCGCTGGCATGGCGGTCCCGTGGATCGAGCAAAGGGGATCGGGCCGGCGGTCACCGGACCGAATGGCGCAAGCTAGCACAAGTGTGAATTTTCAGTCGGTCCGAAGAAATCGACATTGCAGGTCATTCGATTTATCCTGGCAGCTCAGACTTGACATATGGACTGCATTTTCGATGATAGAAGACCAATTGGACCGCATCGACAGGAACATCCTGTCGGCGCTGGCAAGCGATGGCCGGCTTTCCATGTCGGAACTGGCGGCAAAGGTCGGCCTGTCGAAGACGCCGGTGCAGGCGCGGGTGAAGCGGCTGGAAAAGGACGGCTATATCAGAGGCTACCAGGCGATCATCGACCGCGAGCGCATGGGCGAAGGCCATGTCGCTTTCGTCCAGGTGAAATTGTCCGACACCCGATCCGCCGCGCTCGATGCCTTCAACCGATCCGTGCAGGCCGTGCCGGAGATCGAGCAGTGCCACATGATGGCGTCGAGCTTCGACTATTTGCTGAAGGTGCGCACCCGGGATATCGCCGCCTATCGCCGCGTCCTCGGCGAGCGCATCTCAGCCCTGCCCCACGTCGCCCAGACTTCGACCTTCGTGGCCATGGAGACGGTCAAGGATCGGTAGAGCGTAGGGATGGCTGAAGCCTCCCCAACTTCGTCATCCCTGGGCGAAGCAGGAGCGAAGCTCCGTCGCGGAGACCCTGGGATCCATGCCGCGACCTCGGCCGAAGAATGCAGCGGAGCAGAATTCCGCACCGCAGCAGCGCTTCCGAGTCCCGGCATGGATCCTGGGGTCTGCGCCGCGTCGCTTCGCTCCTTGCTACGCCCCAGGATGACGAAGCGATGGATGTTTGCGCCAATCGCCGAAGCATGCGGTCCGTGCTTAAGGAATTAGGCGCTCAGCGGTCGCCCCACGACTTTGGCTTCCTGTTTCTCGCACCGAGCCTTGATCGAAGCCTCTGCGATTGCGAATTCTTCTTCCAATGCCTCATATTGGGCAGCGAATTTTGAATCCTTGAACCATTCCTTGGCGGCTTTCCTCGACGGGAATCATACTCCGGCTCATAGAACCTCCTTTGCTCGCTTCAGCACCAACTCGCCTCGCTTCGCTCAACTATTCCTATCGCCGGCAACCTCACTCCGCCAGCGTCTTCAGGAACGCCACCAGCGCTCCGCGCTCGCGATCCGACAACTCCAGCGGGTGAACCTCTGATACCCCTTCGACGCTGGGGGCAGCCTTGGCGTAGTGCGCCACCACCTCGTCGAGCGACGAAAACTGCCCGGTATGCATATAGGGCGGCCGCGTTGCCGCTCCGCGCAGCGATGGCGTCTTGTAGGCGCGAACGAGTTCGGGCGCATCCTTGACCATGAAGCGCAACTCGCCGCAGGCGCTGGCGTCGCCATCGCGATAGGCGCCGAAGCAGTTGAACGGGTCCGCCTCGACTTGGTGCACGGCATCGATACGGCCGCGATCCGGCGGCAGGCCCGCAACGGATGGCACGCCGGTGTTGTGGAAGCTGTTGTCGGTGAAGCGCGGGCCGTTGTGACAGGTCACGCAATTGGCCTTGCCGATGAACAGTTTAAGCCCAAGGATTTCTTGTTTGGAAAAGACAGCATCGCCCTTCGGCTCGGCACCGGTGGCGAGGTCCAGCGCAAAGCGGTCGAAGCGCGTTGGCGCCGGCGCGATCGAGCGTTCGAAGGCGGCAATCGCCTTGCCTAGATTGGCAAAGACGCCGTTGATAGCGTCACGCTGCGGGCCGCTCATGGCATTCCAGGCCGCCCTCTCGACATCGTTTCCAAGCGGGCTGGCATCCAACGGCATGCCGGAAAGGTCGGGCAGCGGCCCGAAGATGCGCTCATAGCGTTCGCCGAAGCGCGCTTTGATGTAATGCGCGTAGGCGGTGCGGTTTCCCGCCTGCTCCAGCGGGTTTTCGAGCGGCGTCAGCGCTTGCGCCCACAGGCTGTCGCGGCGGCCATCCCAGAAGAACCAGGGATCGCGCGCGACGCCGGCCAGTGGCATGGTGCGCCGGCTGGTACGGCCGACCCCGACCGCCTGCGGCAGGTCGTCCTGGAACTGGCGGTCGATCTTGTGGCATGTCGAACAGGATATCGACCCGTCACCGCTCATGCCCTGGTCGAAGAACAGCGTCGAGCCGAGTGCGGCAGCCGCCGGCACGTCGGCAAAACGATTGGTGGTGTCGGGCTTGAGCGCCGGCAGCGACGACAGCGCCAGCGAGGCGATGGTCGTCTTTTCGGCGTCGGAAAAATCCGGCTTCGTGCAACCGGCAAGGACAACGGCCAGCATCAGCGCCAGAAAACGCGAAAGCCGCCTCATGTCCTGCTCACAGCACCACGCTGAAGAGCACCGTGTCGGAGCCGGCGGTGGCCGAGATGGCGAAATGCAACTGCCACCAGCCGCTCATGGTGAATTTCACTCCTTCGATTCGATAACGCCCGTCGCCGAGATAGTCGGTCGCCTGCGGGCTGGTCGGCAGGCCGTGACTGTGCAGTGGCATGCCGCCCGAAATCGCGATCGCGGCACCTTCCACCGGAACTCCTGCCTTTGTCTTCAAGGTCAGCAGCCAGGATTGCAGTTCGCCCTGCCGTACGACACCCCGCTCCGGCGCGAAGCTGGCCACGAACAGCGCGTTGGCGGTGTTCTTCGTCCGCGAGACATCCGGGCCGGCAGGCAGCGACGACCGCGGCGCCGTCAGGAAGACGACCGCGAGAATGCCGACCAGCAAGGCAGCCAGACCAAGACCCGCCAGAAGATAACGCCATATCGATGCCAAACCGGTTCCTCTTCCGCAGACAACGCTCTGCCGGACGGATCGCATCCCGCCAGCCTGTGGGAAAACGCTGTGACGGAAAAAACCCTGCTTGCCAAGCATGGCGCTGCCGGTGGCAAAAAGCTACAGCACCGGGATCACTGGAGGATTGTAGATGGCGGGAAACGGCGTCGCCTCGATCGGCGAATGCATGCTCGAACTGTCGGGCCAGACGGGACCGAACTGGCGCATGGGCTTTGCCGGCGACACGTTCAACACGCTGTGGGCGCTGCACGCGCTGAGCACCGAGCGGCCGGCAACCTATGTCTCGGCCTTCGGCGACGATCCGTTCTCGCAAGGCCAGATCGATTTCTTCGCTGAAAACGGCATTGGCATCGGCTCCAGCCCGCTCATAGCGGGCGCGCGGCCCGGCCTCTATGCCATCACGCTGACGGGAGCCGAACGCTCCTTCACTTATTGGCGTGGCGACGCCGCCGCGCGGCAGCTTGCCTCGGACCCGGCCGCATTATCGAAAAACCTGGAAAACCAGGCACTTGTCTATTTTTCCGGAATCACTTTGGCAATTCTGGACGAAGCCGCGCGCGCTGCGTTGCTGGCGGCCGTCGCCAAGGCGCGTTCGGCTGGTTCCCTTATCGCCTTCGACCCCAACTACCGGCCGCGGCTCTGGCGTGAGCGCGAGGAGGCGCAGGCAGCGATCGTCGAAGCCCTTGCCGTCACTGATATCGCATTACCAACCTTTCCCGACGAGCAGATGCTGTTTGAGGATGCGACGCCGCAAGTGACCGCTAAGCGGATCGGGAAATTGGTTGGCGAGGTCGTCGTCAAGAATGGCGAAGCGCCGGCGCTGATCGCCAAGGGAGGAACGCTGCGCGACGTGCCGGCGATCCATGTCGCGGCTCCCGCTGATACGACGGGCGCCGGCGATTCCTTCAACGGCGGCTATCTTGCGGCTCGACTTGCCGGTCACGAACCGCTGGAAGCCGCACGCCATGCCCATCGTGTCGCCGCCGCCGTAGTGCAGGTACGTGGCGCACTGGCGCCGTTCGAGACGCTGCGGGCGGCGTTCGAAGGCTAAGGTAGCCGGAATCTGTATTCCGTGACGTGGTGGTAGATCGCGCCCGGCCACAGCGTCGCCTGCGGGAAATAGGGCCGGTTCGGCGCATCCGGCCAAATCTGCGGCTCGAGGCAGAAACCGCAAAAGGCCTTGTAGTTCCGCCCTTCCAGCCCGGTGCGCGGCGTCACATACTGACCGGTATAGAGCTGGACGCCGGGCTCAGTGGTCCAGACC
>NZ_RZPQ01000186.1:0-8675 GCF_003999135.1 Mesorhizobium sp. M7A.F.Ca.CA.004.06.1.1
GTCTGCCGGTGGTCTTCGCCATGCGCCGGCTTCCCGAGAGCCGTATTCCGGTTATCGCGCCCGACAATCATCGCGGCGCCTATCTCGCCACCGCCCATCTGATCGGCAAGGGACATCGCAGGCTGGTCTTCTTCGGCGGTTCGTCCGACCTGGTGGTCTATCACGATCGGCTTGGCGGATTTCGCGAAGCCTGCGAGACGCAGGGCATCGCCGCCCGCGACGCACTGGTCGTCGAGGGCGAGACCAGCCGCAGAGGGGGTATAGGGTGTCTGGAAACCGCTCTCGCTATGGCTGAACCGCCGACCGCGGCGCTCTGCTTCAACGACGCTGTCGCCTTTGGCGCCATGCTGGCGCTGCGCAAGCGCGGGCTTGAGCCGGGAGTTGATTTCGCCATCGTCGGTTTCGACGATGTAGCCGAGGCCGAGCACTATATGCCGGCGCTGACCAGCGTCGCGGTGGACTCGGCCGGCCTCGGCGAACGCGCCGCCCATGTCATGCTGAAAATGATCCAGTCGCGCACCACGCGGGCCGAGGACCATATCGGCGCGGTCAATCTGGTCGTCAGGGAAAGCTGTGGCCCGGATCGCCGCACCCGAAACAGGACGGCCGGTTCGGGGATCATGAATTGAGCAAGGTCGTTTCGGCAGCGCAGGCAGCGGGCCTGATCAAGGACGGCATGGTCGTCTCCGTGTCGTCGTCGAGCGGTCTCGGCTGTCCGGACGCGGTGCTTGCCGCGATCGGCGAACGCTTCGAGGAGGAAGGCCACCCAAAAAATATCACCACACTTCACCCGATCGCCGCCGGCGACATGTACGGCATCAAAGGCATCGACCATCTGGCCAAGCCCGGCCTGCTGAAGCGTACTTTGTGCGGCTCCTACCCGTCCGGCCCCTCCTCTTCCGAACCGCCGCAGATCTGGAAGATGATCGGCGACAATTCGGTGGCCGCCTACAACGTGCCGTCCGGCATCCTGTTCGACATGCACCGCGAAGCGGCCGCCAAGCGGCCGGGCGTGCTGACCAAGGTCGGCCTCGACACCTTCGCCGACCCGCGCCACCAGGGCTGCGCCATGAACGCCGCCGCAAGCGAGCCGATCGTTTCGGTGCAGCAGTTCGACGGCGAGGAATGGCTCTATTTCCGCTCCATCGTGCCGCAGGTCTCGATCATTCGCGCCACGTCAGCCGACGAGCGCGGCAACCTCACCTACGAGCATGAGGGCGCCTATCTCGGTGGCCTCGAACAGGCGCTCGCCGCCCGTAACAATGGCGGCATCGTTATCGCGCAGGTCAAGCGCGTCGTCGAAAACGGTACGCTGAAACCGCATGACGTGCGCGTGCCGGGCGTCCTGGTCGACCATATCGTCGTCGCGCCCGACCAGTTGCAGACGACGCTGACACCCTATGACCCGGCGATCTCCGGAGAAATCTTCCGGCCGCTGTCGAGCTTCCGCACGCCGGAGATGAACGTCCAGAAAGTGATCGCGCGCCGCGTCGCCATGGAGTTGCGCGACGGCATGGCCGTCAACATCGGCTTCGGCATTTCCGCCAATGTCCCGCGCATCCTTCTCGAGGAAGGACAGCACGGCAAGATTACCTGGGTGATCGAACAGGGCGCGGTCGGCGGCGTGCCGCTGCTCGACTTCAAATTCGGCTGTTCGTCGAACGCCGACGCCTTCATGCCCTCGCCGCACCAGTTCATTTATTTCCAGGCGGGCGGCTTCGACGCCTCGCTATTGTCCTTCCTGCAGATCGACCGCCATGGCTCGGTCAATGTCTCGAAGCTTTCGGCGCGCCCGCATGTCACGGCTGGTGCCGGCGGCTTTGTCGACATCACCGCGCGGGCGAAGAAGATCGTGTTTTCCGGCTTCTTCAACGCCGGGGCAAAACTCTCATTGGCCGATGGCGGCATCCGCATCGATCAGGAGGGCAAGGTCAAGAAGGTGGTCAACGAAGTCGAGCACATCTCGTTTTCGGGCAAGCGCGCAGTCGCGCAGGGACAGGACATCACCTATGTCACCGAACGCTGCGTGATGAGGCTGACGCCGGAGGGCCTGGTCGTCACAGAACTCGCACCCGGCATCGATCTGCAGCGCGATGTGCTGGCGCAGTCGGAAATTCCGTTGGGCATTGCCAAGAACCTCAAGACGACACCGGCAGCCCTCTATCAGGAGCAACCGATAGGCCTGTCGCTGAATGGCGGCGCCTCGCTTGGAGGCGCGCATGGCTGAGCACCTCGTCACCTTTGAAACCGACGGCGCCATCGGCGTCGTCACGCTGCGCCGGCCGGAGAAATTCAACGCGCTGGACATTCCGATGCTGCGCGCGTTGGAGACGGCGCTTGACGCGGCCGAGATGGCCGAGGGCGTCCGCGTCGTGCTGCTGCGCGGCGAGGGCAAGGGATTTTGCGCCGGTGGCGATGTTGAAGCGTGGGCGCGGATGAGTGCCGCCGATTTCCAGGTGCAATGGGTACGCTACGGCCACCGCGTCTTCGACCGGCTGGCGCGGCTCAGGCAGCCGACCATCGCCGTTTTGTCGGGCCATGCACTGGGCGGCGGGCTCGAACTGGCTGTGGCTTGCGACTTCCGCGTGGCCGAAACACAGGTAAAATTGGGCTTCCCCGAAACCTCGATCGGCGTCGTTCCGGGCTGGTCCGGCACGCAGCGCGCCGTGCGCCGCTTCGGCGCGCAGACGGTGCGGCGCATGGCGCTGGGCGGCGAGATCTTTCTCGCCCCTGAAGCACTGGCCTTGGGCATTGTCGATCGGGTGGTCGAGACCGGCAAGGCGCTGGCTAATGCACAGGCGTGGGCGGAAAAGATCGCCGAGCGCGGGCCACTGGCGACGGAAGCCGCCAAGCTGATGATCGCGGTCGCCGAAGGCGAGGAAAGTGCCGCCGCCACCGAAGCGCTGGCCAGCGGCTTCATCGCCCTGACCGGAGATCTCAAGGCCGGCGTCGATGCCTTCAAGGCCAAGCAGAAGCCGGCCTTTTCGAGATCCTAGAGGAAAACAGATGAACGCCCCACTCAAGATCGCCATGCCGGCCGAGGCGGCTGCGGCACCGAAAGCCTACAGGCTGCTGATCGACGGCAAGCATGTCGATGCCCGCGACGGCCGCACGATTGCTCGAAATAGTCCCGGCCACGGCTTCACCGTCTCGCACTACGCACAGGCCGGCGAGGCCGAAGTGGAAGCCGCTGTGCAGGCCGCCCACAAGGCGTTCGAGACCGGTCCATGGCCGCGCATGAGGGCAGCTGAGCGTGCCGCGATCCTGCTCAAGGCGGCTGACCTGATCGAGGCGCGGCTTGAAGACATCGCCCGGCTCGACGCGCTGGAATCGGGCAAGCCGATCGCCCAGGCGCGCGGCGAGATCGGCGGCGCCGTTGACATCTGGCGCTATGCCGCCTCGCTTGCCCGCACGTTGCATGGTGAATCCTACGCCAATCTCGGCGATGCCATGCTGGGCGTCGTCCTGCGCGAGCCGATCGGCGTCGTCTCGATCATCACTCCATGGAATTTCCCGTTCCTGATCGTCAGCCAGAAACTGCCCTTCGCGCTCGCCGCCGGCTGCACGGCGGTGGTCAAGCCTAGCGAAATGACCTCGGCGTCGACCTTCGTGCTCGGCGATATCCTGATGCAGGCCGGCCTGCCCGCCGGCGTAGTCAACATCCTCGCCGGCTTTGGTGCCGACGTCGGCGCGCCGATGGTCAGTCATCCCCTGGTCGAGATGGTGTCGTTCACCGGCTCCACCCGCGTCGGCAAGATGACGATGGCCTCGGCCGCGCAGTCGCTGAAGAAAGTCTCGATGGAACTCGGCGGCAAGAACGGCCAGATCGTCTTCCCCGACGCCGACCTCGAAGCGGCCGCCGATGCGGCGGTGTTCGGCGGCTTCTTCAATGCCGGCGAGTGCTGCAATGCCGGCAGCCGGCTGATCGTTCACGAGGCGATCGCCGACGATTTTCTCAGCACCGTCAAGGCGCTTGCCGCCAGGGTCACGGTCGGCGATCCGCTCGATGACCAAACCAAGGTCGGCGCGATGATCTCGTCCGACCATCTGAAGAAGGTGGCCGGCTATGTTTCTGCCGCTGAAGGCGACGGCAGCCAGGTTTACAGCGGAGGCAAGCAATTGGCCTCCAATGTCGGCCAATATCTTGATCCCACCATCATCCGCGGCGTTACCGAGGAGATGGCCATAGCGCGCGAGGAAGTGTTCGGTCCGGTGCTCTCGGTGCTGACTTTTGAATCGATTGAAAAGGCGTTGCACATCGCCAACAACACGCCCTATGGTTTGTCGGCGGGCGTGTGGAGCGCCAGCATCGACACTTGCATGTCGGTCGCGCGTGGAGTGCGTTCGGGAACCGTTTGGGTGAACACATTCATGGAAGGTTATCCCGAGCTGCCTTTCGGAGGCTACAAGCAGTCCGGTCTCGGACGCGAACTCGGCAAACGCGCCGTCGAGGACTATACCGAGGAAAAGACAATTCAGTTTCATCGCGGCCAGCGCACCGGATGGTGGGTCGGCTGAGTTGAGAAGAACCCGGTGGGCTTCACCGGTCGTGTAATGCAACAAGGGAGGAAGTACATGTTGCGCAAACTGCTTATCGGAACGGCTCTCGCGTCGGGCCTGGCTTTCGCGGCCCACGCCGAGGACGTCAAGGAAGTGCAGATGCTGCATTGGTGGACGTCGGGCGGCGAAGCGGCTGCTCTCAACGTCCTTAAAGGCGATCTGGCCAAGGAAGGCTATGCCTGGAAGGACGTGCCGGTGGCCGGCGGCGGCGGCGATGCCGCCATGACCGCGCTGAAGGCGATGGTCGCGGCCGGCAATTATCCGACCGCCTCGCAGATGCTCGGCTATACCGTGCTCGACTACGCCGCTGCCGGCGTCATGGGCGACCTGACCGAAACGGCGAAGAAGGAAGGCTGGGACAAGTCCGTTCCGGCGGCCCTGCAGAAGTTCTCGGTCTATGACGGCAAGTGGGTCGCGGCGCCGGTCAACGTTCACTCGGTCAACTGGCTGTGGATCAACAAGGCCGTCCTGGACAAGATCGGCGGCACCGAGCCGAAGACCTTCGACGACTTCGTTGCCCTGCTCGACAAGGCCAAGGCGGCAGGCGTGATCCCGCTCGCTCTCGGCGGCCAGAACTGGCAGGAAGCCACCATGTTCGACTCCGTCGTGCTGTCGACTGGCGGACCCGAGTTCTACAAGAAGGCCTTCAACGACCTCGATGACGAATCGCTGAAGTCCGACACGATGAAGAAGTCGTTCGACAATTTGGCCAAGCTCGTCACCTATGTCGACCCCAACTTCTCCGGCCGCGACTGGAACCTTGCCACCGCCATGGTCATCAAGGGCGACGCCCTGGTGCAGGTCATGGGTGACTGGGCCAAGGGCGAGTTCAACGCCGCCAAGAAAACGCCGGGCACCGACTTCCTTTGCTATCGCTTCCCGGGCACCGACGGCTCGGTGATCTACAACTCCGACATGTTCGGCATGTTCAACGTTCCGGACGACCGCAAGGCCGCCCAGGTCGCGCTGGCCACCGCCACCCTGTCGAAGAGCTTCCAGTCGGCCTTCAACGTCGTCAAGGGTTCGGTTCCGGCCCGTACCGACGTTCCGGACACCGACTTCGACGCTTGCGGCAAGAAGGGCATCGCCGATCTGAAGGCGGCCAACGAAGGCGGCACGCTGTTCGGCTCGCTGGCCCAGGGCTATGGCGCGCCTCCGGCGGTCGCCAATGCCTATAAGGATGTCGTCTCCAAATTCGTCCATGGTCAGATCAAGACCTCGGACGAGGCCGTGACCGAGCTGGTCAAGGCAATCGACGACGCCAAGTAAGCGCCACGCGCCAAAAACCCTTCCCCGCTCCGGCGGGGAAGGCCCAGATCCGCGAACTTGGATCCGCGAAGCTGGTTGGCCGCGAGTCGACGGGAGGAGCCCATGAGCACGGTAGCGACAAGCCAGATCAAGCTGACGCCGGAGCATGCGCGGCCACGCGCCTCGGTGCGCTCACGCCTGCAGGACGCATTGCCGAAGATCGTGCTGGCGCCCAGCTTCGCCATCACCATCGTCTTCGTCTACGGCTTCATCCTGTGGACGATCTATCTGTCCTTCACCAATTCCAAGACCTTCCCGTCCTATGTCCTGACCGGCTCGCGCGCCTATCAGCGGCTGTGGGGCTGGACCTTCGACACCGACCCGCCGTCGAGCTGGTACACGTCGATCACCAATATGGGTATTTTCGGCTTTCTCTACATCGCCATCTGCCTAGCGCTCGGCCTGTTCCTGGCCATCCTGCTCGACCAGAAGATCCGCGGCGAAGGCATGTTGAGGCCGATCTATCTCTACCCGATGGCGCTGTCCTTCATCGTCACCGGCGTCGCCTGGAAATGGTTTCTCGATCCCGGCCTCGGCCTCGAGCAGACCTTGCATCAATGGGGCTGGACGAGCTTCCATTTCGACTGGATCAAGAACAAGGATTTCGTCATCTACACGGTGGTCATTGCCGGCGTCTGGCAGGCCTCCGGCTTCATCAGGGCGATGTTCCTGGCCGGCCTGCGCGGCATCGACGGCGAGATCATGAAGGCGGCGCAGATCGACGGCGCCACCACCTTCCAGCTCTACCGCCGCATCGTCATCCCGCTGCTGCGGCCGATCTTCCTGTCGGCTTTCATCGTGCTCGCGCATCTCGCCATCAAGTCCTACGATCTCGTGGTCGCACTGACCAGCGGCGGGCCCGGTGGATCGGCCTGGCTGCCGTCCAACTTCATGTATGAGTACACGTTCAAGCGCAACGAAATGGCCGTCGGCTCGGCCAGTGCGGTGATCATGCTGATGACCATCGTCGCAATCATCGTGCCCTATCTCTATTCGGAACTGCGGGAGAAGCCGCGATGAGCGCCTTCACCACTCCCGCCCGCCAGGCCTCCGGCGGCGTCAACGCCAGGGTCATCAACCGCATCGTCATCTACGGGCTGCTGGCGCTGTTTGCGCTATTTTATCTGATGCCGCTGTTCGTCATGCTGGTGACCTCGTTCAAGACCATGGACGAGATCCAGAACGGCAACATGCTGGCGCTGCCCAGGGCACCGACCTTCGATCCCTGGCTGAAGGCCTGGGGCGAGACCTGCGTCGGCCTCACCTGCGCCGGCATCAAGGGCTATTTCTGGAACTCCATCAAGATGGTGGTCCCGGCTGTGCTGATCTCGACGATGCTCGGCGCGCTCAACGGCTACGTGCTGACCAAATGGCGTTTCCGCGGCGCAACGCTGGTGTTCGGGCTGATGCTGTTCGCCTGCTTCATTCCGTTCCAGTCGGTGCTGCTGCCGATGGCGACCATCCTCGGCAGCCTCGGCCGCTTCGGCGTCACGCTGCAGAATGCAACGGGAACCAGCTTTGGGCTCGGCAATCCGACCGTCAATCTGGTTTTCGTCCACGTCGTCTACGGCATCGGCTTCACCACGCTGTTCTTCCGCAACTACTACGAGGCGTTCCCCACCGAACTGGTCAAGGCGGCACAGGTCGACGGCGCATCCTTCTTCCAGATCTTCCGCCGCATCATGCTGCCGAACTCGATGCCGATCTTCGTCGTCACCGTTATCTATCAGTTCACCAACATCTGGAACGACTTCCTGTTCGCCTCGGCTTACGCCGGCACTGGCGACGCGATGCCTATGACGGTGGCGCTCAACAACGTCGTCAACACGTCGACCGGCGTCGTCGAATACAACGTCAACATGGCCGCCGCGATGATCGCGGCACTGCCCACCCTTCTCGTCTATGTGCTCGCCGGCCGCTATTTCGTGCGCGGTCTGATGGCGGGCGCCGTCAAAGGATAATCCGATGGCTTTTCTGGAAATTGATGGTTTGAGGAAGCGCTTCGGCCAGGTCGAGATCCTGAAGGGGATCGATGTCGAGCTCGAGAAAGGCGGCTTCCTGGTGCTGGTCGGCCCTTCCGGCTGCGGCAAGTCGACCTTGCTCAACACCATCGCCGGCCTGGAGACGATCACCTCGGGCGAAATCCGGGTCGACGGCCGCACCATCAACGATCTGCATCCTTCCAAGCGCGACATCGCCATGGTTTTCCAGAGCTACGCGCTCTACCCCAACATGACGGTGGCCGGAAACATCTCCTTCGGCATGGAGATGCGCGGCGTGCCGGCGGCGGAGCGCCAGAAGGCCATCGACAAGGTGGCCAAGGTGCTGCAGATCGGCCACCTCTTGCAGCGCAAGCCGAGCCAGCTTTCCGGCGGCCAGCGCCAGCGCGTCGCCATGGGCCGGGCGCTGGTGCGCGACCCAAAACTGTTCCTGTTCGACGAGCCCTTGTCCAACCTCGACGCCAAGCTGCGTGTTGACATGCGCATCGAAATCAAGCGCCTGCATGCCACCACCGGCACCACCATCGTCTACGTCACACACGACCAGATCGAGGCGATGACGCTGGCCACCAAGATCGCGGTCATGCGCGATGGCGAGGTGCAGCAGTTCGGTACGCCGGCCGAAATTTACAACAACCCGAGCAATCTCTTCGTCGCCGATTTCATGGGCTCGCCGGCGATGAACCTGATCCCGGCGACGATCGGCACGTCAGGCAACGCGCTGTCCGTCGTGCTGCAGCGCGAAGCACGAGAGCCGATCTCGCTGCCGATGGCCAATGCACCGGCCGGCCTGTCGGCATTCCAGGG
>NZ_RZPQ01000187.1:0-8669 GCF_003999135.1 Mesorhizobium sp. M7A.F.Ca.CA.004.06.1.1
GGTCATGCAGAAGATGCGGGCTGCCTCACTTGCCGATCTGGTGCGGATTGCAGCCATGCTCGATATTCCGATAACTCATTCCCGCCATGCAGGAGCTTTGTGAAGTGAATTCTCGTCAGTGGGTCGTCGCGATCGTGGACGATGATCCGTATCTACTTGAGTCCCTGGGAGATCTCCTGGAATCAGCCGGGCATAAGGTGCGCTCCTATGACACTGCCTTATCTCTCCTCCAGGGTGATCGGCTGTCGGAAGTAGACTGCCTGATCACTGATGTCGGCATGCCGGTCATGGATGGAGTCGAACTGCAGCGGAGGGCAAATGCTCGACTTCCCAACCTTCCCGTCATCTTCATCACAGGCAGGCAGGAACTGGCCACTCAAAGGCGAGTGACCGAAGCTTCTGTTTCTAGAGTATTTCAGAAGCCATTTGATACCAGAGCATTGCTGGATGCAGTATCCGACGCTCTCTTGGCTCGTGATTGACGCGGATACAAATACACGATCGTCCTTTTGGCGGTTTGCAGGATGGGACTTGTAAAGGATTTACCGTCGGCCAACCGAGGCCGTAGTCCGGTGTTATTGCTCTCTGGTCGTTACGGGGGGACGATGCGACTGGGAAAGCAACTGCGACAGAGGAGCTGTTCAAGGACGGTGACAGCGCGAGTCTGGCTGATTACCGTTGGCATCGGCGACTTGACGCAACGAGACTCGGATAGAGGCCTATGACGAACACGCGCAGGCTCGTAGATCTCTCGAATGTTGACCTCAAGGTCCTCGCCGAAGACGAAGAGCGTTTGCTGATGAGGGTGAGGCGCCGAGACGGCAACGCTGAGAAGACCGCGCTCGTTGTCAGGCCAAAATTGGACCAGTCACGGTTGGGCCTCGCAGCGCGCCTCGTTAATGAACACAGCCTGAAACCATATATCGAGGGCACATGGGCCGCGCGCCCGATGGCGCTTCTGGGGGAAGGAAACGTTACCGAGCTTCTACTCGATGATCCCGGCGGCGAGCCGCTTTCGCGGCAGGTCGGGGCACCGATCCCGATCCGGCGGTTCTTGATATTGTCCATGGCAATGTCGGATGCGACGGGGCAGATGCATGAAGCTGGGCTAATCCACAAGGATATCAAACCCGACAATTTTCTCATAAGTGGCTCCGGCGATCGCGCTTGGCTGATTGGCTTTGGCATCGCTTCGCGGCTTCCACGCGAGCGTCAGACTCCGGTGCCCCCCGAGGTGATCGCCGGTACCTTCGCCTATATGGCTCCGGAACAGACCGGACGCATGAACCGGTCGATCGATGCTCGCAGCGATCTCTACGCTCTCGGCGTTACCCTCTATGAAATGATCACCGGCGCCCTGCCATTTGTCGCTGCTGACCCAATGGAGTGGATTCATTGTCATGTGGCCCGTCAACCTATCCCTCCTTCAGAAAGGTTGACCGGAATTCCGGAGCCTGTTTCAGCCATCGTCATGAAGCTCCTGGCAAAGGCTGCGGAGGACCGTTACAGGACGGCCGCTGGCCTGAAGGCGGATTTGCAGCGGTGTCTCGAGGAATGGGAGGCGCGCGGGGCCGTTCGGCCGTTTGATCTTGGCACGCGCGACACGCCAACTAAGCTAATCTTCCGGGAAAAGCTCTACGGGCGCGACGACGAGATCAGATCGTTGATCACTGCGTTCGATCGGGTCGTGGCGAATGGCTCTCCCCAACTCGTTCTTGTGTCCGGCTATTCGGGGATCGGCAAATCGTCGGTCGTCAACGAATTGCACAGGTCGCTTGCGTCTCGGCGCGGACTTTTCGCTGCTGGTAAGTTCGATCAATACAAACGCGGAATTCCATACGCGACGCTGGCGCAGGCATTGCAAGGCTTGGTTGCACAATTGTTGAGCAAACACGAGGCCGAGCTAGCGCTGTGGCGGAATGAGTTCGCCACAGCCCTCGGGCCGAACGGCCAATTAATAGTCAATCTCATTCCAGAATTGGAAACCATTATCGGCGAACAACCCAAGGTGCCTGATCTTTCCGGTCCTGAGGCGCAGAACCGGCTACGCCTTGTGGTCCGACAGTTCATCGGTGTGTTCGCACGCCCAGAACATCCCCTCGTATTGTTCCTCGACGATCTGCAATGGCTGGATTCGGCGACCCTGGACATCGTCGAGAACTTGGTGACCCAGTCCGAAACGGGAAGCCTTCTCCTCGTGGGCGCATACAGGGACAATGAAGTTGCTCCAGATCACCCCTTGTATAGACGCCTGCGCTCCATCCGAACGTCAGGAGCGCCGGTTCAAGATATTCAATTGAGCGGAATCCAGCCGCAGGACATTGTCCACATGATCGCAGATGCGCTCGACGATCATCCACAGAGAGTGGCTCCGCTTGCCGACAGCGTATTTGCGAAGGCTGGCGGCAACCCCTTTTTCACCACCCAGTTCGTAGCGAGCCTCGTTGACGAGAACCTGCTCGTATACGATCCGGATTCATCGGGCTGGAGTTGGGATATCGATCAGGTCAATGCGAGGCGTGTAAGTGACAGCATAGTCGATCTCATGGTCGAGCGCCTGCGTCGCCTTCCGGAAGCCTCACAGCAGGCGTTGAGGCAAATGGCTTGCATGGGCAACGCTGTGAAAGCCCTGACGTTCCAGCGGATTGTCGAAGCATCTGCCGAGAAGGCACACATGCTTCTCCATGACGCTCTCCTGGCCGGTCTGCTCCTCCAGGTCGACGATGGCTACGCGTTTGCGCATGATCGCATCCATGAAGCAGCCTATGCCACCCTTCCCGAACCCGAGAAGGCCGCCACCCATCAACTGATCGGATCGCGGCTGCTTGCGACGCTTGATGAAGCCGAGATCGATGCCGATGTCTTCAACATCGTGAGTCAGTTCAACCGCATCGAAATCGGAAGCATCGCACCTGCGGAGCGCGCGAAGGTCGCAAACCTGTATTTGCGTGCTGGGCGGAAAGCCAAGGCGTCCGCCGCCTATTCGGCGGCGTGCGGCTACCTGGCAAGGGGACGATCGCAGCTCGTCGATGTCGGCTGGACGACACATGCCGAACTTGCATTCGCGCTGGCAATTGAGCATGCCGAATGCACCTTCCTCAGCGGCGATCTCGCGCAGGCCGATCAGATGATCTCTGCCTTGCTGACCCAAGAAACTGCCAACGTGGAGAAGGCGGCGGTCTACCGGCTCAAGGTGGAGCTTTGCGTTGTCAAGTCGGACAACAGCGGTGCGGTCGAAAATGGAGTGGAGGGGCTGGGGCTTCTCGGCTTCGACTTGCCGATACGCCCTTCCTGGGCAGACGTCGAGCGTGAATACGACGAGATTTGGAGGAACCTCCAGGGCCGCCCGATAGAGAGCTTCGCCGATCTGCCACCCATGACAGATCCACAAGCACTCGCGGCGATGCGTCTCTTGGCGGAGATGCAGCCGCCGGCGTATTTCTCCAGCTTCAACATGACGATCCTGGTAATCTGCAGGATGATAAATCTTTCCCTGACCCGGGGGGCTGCGAGTACGTCGGCGCAGGGTCTTGTTCTGTTGGGCTACGTCATCGGCCCCGCCTTCGGCCGCTACGAGGACGGGTATCACATCGCCCGGCTAGCGAGTGACCTTGCCTCAGAGCGAAACGGACCAGTCGACAAAGCGCGCGTGAACCATTTGACGGGACTTGCCGCCGCATGGACGGAGCCGCTGCCCGTGGTCCTCGATTGGCTGCGTGCAGCATTCAGAGGCGGAGTCCAAGCCGGCGATCTCTATTACGCCTGCTTCGAGGCTGCCGTAATCGTCCTGCATGTATTTCTCAGCGGCCAGAAGCTTGAGGATGTCGACCACGAGTGTAAGCGTGCGCTCGATTTTGCCCGGGACACCGGCTTCCAGGCTGGAATGGATTTGGTGATAGCCACCGAGCGCGCGGTAGCTAGCCTGCGGGGCCGGACGCGAGGACTCTCCGAGTATAGCGACGAAACCTTCGACGCCGGCGCCTTCGAAGCCAATCTCGCACGCTCGCAGAACTCCGTCGTCATGTGGTGGTACTGGACCCGCAAAACCATGGTTCATTTCCTTGCCGGGGAGTACGAGGCTGCCTTGGCCGCCGCGGATAAGGTGCAATCGCATTTCTCGATCCGGAACATGCAGATCGAGCAGATGGACTGCTTCTACTACGCCGGGCTTTCGCTCGCTGCACTCATTGATGAAGCCCCCGTTGCCGAGCGTGGCGCAATGCACGCGAAATTGGCTTCGCGGCACGCGCAATTGCGGGCCTGGGCCGAGGAAACGGGATCTCCGACATTTGCCGACAAGCATCTCCTCGTCGCCGCGGAGATCGCGCGGGTAGACGGACAAGATCTGAAAGCCCAGCGCCTCTATGAAGAGAGCATCCGCTTGGCGAAGGAAAACGGCTTCCTGCACAATGAAGCCGTTTCCAATGAGATGGCCAGCCGGTTCTATGCACGACAGAACTTTGAAAGAATCTCCCTGATGTATCTACGGGAAGCCCGCCTCTGCTATCTCCGCTGGGGAGCTCACGCCAAAGTCACGCAGATGGAGGCCGCGTATCCGCAACTGCGAGAAGAGCAGCCAGTGGCGCTTTCGACCGGCACGACGTTCGCGCCGGTCGAACAACTCGAATTAGCCACGGTGATCAAGGTCGTTCAGACTGTTTCGGGAGAGATCGTCCTCGACAAGCTGGTCGATGCGCTGATGCGCATGGCGATCGAACATGCAGGGGCAGGGAGAGCGGTCCTTGTGCTGAGTCAAGTTGCGGGGACTCATATCGAAGCCGAAGCCGAGATGACTGGCCACGGCGTGGTGGTCAGGTTGCGGGAAAACCTGAACTCCACAAGTGCCGCGCTGCCGGATGCAATCGTCCAGCACGTCCTCGGCACGAAAGAAACGGTTATCTTGGAGAATGCACTGTTGACCAGTCCTTTCTCCACCGACCCATATATCCTCGACCGGCATGTGCGCTCGCTTCTGGCGCTGCCTTTGATCAATCAAGGAAAGCTGATCGGCCTGCTTTATCTGGAGAACAATCTTGCCGCCAACGTATTCACGCCCAGTCAGATAGCCATTCTGAAGCTGATTGCGTCCCACGCCGCCGTAGCCTTGGAGAATACACGCCTTTATCGCGACCTCGCTGAACGCGAGGCGAGAATCCGTCGCCTGGTGGATGCCAACATCATCGGCGTCTTCATGTGGAGGTTCGATGGCCTGATATTCGAGGCGAACGACTCGTTCCTTGACATGCTAGGTTTCGATCGCGACGATCTTGCTGCGGGACGAGTTTATTGGACTGATTTGTCTCCACCTGAGGGTTGGGAAAACGACGCCAGAATGGTCGCGGAAGTAAAGGCAACGGGGATAGCGCCACCCTGGGAGAAGGAGTTCTTCCATAAGGATGGAAGGCGGGTTCCCGTGCTTCTTGGCGCCGCCACATTTGGCGATCCCGAATCGGACGGTGGGGTCACCTTCATTCTGGATCTGACTGCGCGAAAGCAGGCGGAGGAGGCTGCTCGTGCAAGCGATCGCCGTTATCGCGACCTTCAATCCGAATTGGCCCACGCTAGTCGGGTCGCTACAGTAGGGCAACTCTCCGCCGCAATCTCCCATGAGCTGCGGCAGCCTCTAGTGGGTGTGGTCACTAGCGCTTCGGCAGGCCTGAATTGGCTATCGGCAGGACCACCCAACATTCCGGCAGTCCGGCGTGCACTCGAGCGGGCGATGAGCGAGGGGCACCGGGCAGCCGAAGTGCTCGATCGCACACGCGCCCTTGTCACCAAGATGCCACCCAGGAACGACCTGGTCGACGTCAATGCAATTGTCTCCGACACTGTCGCGCTGGTTCGAGAGCAACTCGTCCTGAACGAGGTGTCGCTTGAGCTGAGGCTAGACAAGACCCTCTCTCGCGTCTTGGCGGATCGCGTCCAGTTGCAGCAGGTCATCCTGAACTTGATGCTCAATGCCATAGACGCCATGGCAGGTGTCAACAGTCGGCCGCGTGAACTGAAGATAGTCTCCGGACGCGAATCCCCTCATGTTGTCTATGTCGCAGTTCAAGACACTGGACCTGGCGTTCCATCCGGCCTGGAGGAAAAGCTTTTCGACGCCTTCTATTCGACGAA
The DNA here is from genome assembly GCF_003999135.1 of Mesorhizobium sp. M7A.F.Ca.CA.004.06.1.1. Classification (NCBI taxonomy): domain Bacteria; kingdom Pseudomonadati; phylum Pseudomonadota; class Alphaproteobacteria; order Hyphomicrobiales; family Phyllobacteriaceae; genus Mesorhizobium; species Mesorhizobium sp. M7A.F.Ca.CA.004.06.1.1. The sequence continues at coordinate 6,121 of NZ_RZPQ01000187.1, forward strand.
ACCGGATGGGATGGGAATGGGACTGGCAATTAGTAAGACAATTATCGAATCCCACGGTGGCTCGCTCGGCACGACGCGTAATGAGCCACAGGGGGCAATCTTCTCGTTTTCCCTGCCAATCGACGCTCCTGAGCCGCCGTCTTAGTGCTCTCGCAGGGAACCCCGATAATGCCCAGTGAAAGACGCCAGTCCTTACTCGAACTTTTGTTCTGTGTATGTCTATAATTCAGCTTCCACCATCTCAGCAACATCGGCATGTATTTGCCTTGGCATATCCATAGGGGACATCTCAGATGTTCCGGAACGTTGCACGACCCGTTCTGGCGATCTTCCCTTTGCTTATGGCGATCGTTCTCGTCTTGGTGAGTGGTGAGCCGTGGCTCCTGATCATGGGCGTCGTGTCGGTCTGTGCCTTTGATGCTTGGCGTATCGGCTTCATTGGGGCGATCTTCGTGACGATGCTTTTTGCCCTAGCCCACTTTCCGCCCGCACATCTGATGACAGAGGGCGACCTCTCTCCTGCAGTGCAAACCGCACTCTTTGGAGGGGCAGCCTTGGTGATTTTCACCGTGATTAGGTGTGCAATGATTTTCCCCTCAAAGGCGGATGATCGCATGCGGTTCGCGGCAGCCATCGTTGACAACATGCCGGCCATGGGGTGGTCTCTGAACGGCAAGGGCGAATACACGTACACAAATAAGGCGGTACAGAACTATGTCACCGGCAACGAACGCCAGGCAGACTTGGACGACTGGAAAAATGCCATTCCGCTTGTGCACCCTGCCGACGTGGAGCAGACGTTTGGCCGGCTGGTGGAATGCCTCGCCAGCGGCGAGGATTTTGTAACCGATTGCCGCATCCAAGGACATGACGGCAGCTATCGTTGGTTTCGTGCAGTTGCTCGCGCTGCCCGGGGTGCCAAAGGAGACATTACCGGCTGGTACGGTACGTCCGTGGATATACACGAGCAGAAGCTCGTCGAGGAGGCCCTCAGAGAGAGTGAGCGAGAGCTTAGACAACTCGTTGACGCCATTCCTGCCCTGATCTGGTGCGCGACGCCCGAAGGTGAGCCGTTCTACGCAAATAAGCAGGTCAAAGCGTTTGCCGGCATCGCGATTGGCGACTTGGAGGTTCCAAACAAGACCCGCCTGCGTGAGGCCCTCGACGTGACCGTGCACCCCGACGATCGAATTCGGGTCGGTGACGCAATGATGCGGTCATTCTCGACGGGCACCTCCTTCGCGGAGATATACCGGTTGCGCCGTCATGACGGCATGTTCCGCTGGGTCGACAGTCGTCTTGCACCTCAATGCGACGACACGGGAAAGATCATACGCTGGTACGGCGTCCTCATCGATATTGACGAGAGCAAGCAGGCCGAGGAAGCCCTGCGCGCGAGTGAGAGGCAACTGCAGCTTCTGGTCGACACGGTGCCTGTCATGGTTTGGTGCGCTTCTGCTTCGGGCGAACCAACTTACATCAACAGACGGCTCAACGACTACGCCGGTATCCGCGCTGAGAAGGTCGACCAAGCGCGGTTCGATCGCAACCAGCAGATAGACCGGTTGATCCATCCAGACGACAGGGAACGATTCCGCCGCGCCCTGGTCGAGTCATTTGCTTTAGGCAGGCCGTTTACGCTGCGCTATCGTCACATGCGACACGATGGGCACTACCGCTGGGCCGACAGCCGGTCGGAGCCGCTTCGCGACGGGGATGGCCGACTGCTACAGTGGTATACGGTCATCACCGATATCGACGATGAAACGAGGATGCAGGAGGAACTGAGGTCGGCACATGAGAGACTTGCGAGCGCCTCGAAGGCTGCCAGCCTTTCCGAGCTGACCGCATCCATCGCGCATGAAGTCAATCAGCCACTGGCCAGCATCGTGGCAAGCTCACAGGCCTGCGAACACTGGCTGAAAGCTGATCCGCCTAACATAACACGCGCGATCGCCAACGTGGGCAGGATCACGAGGGATGCAAATCTGGCCGCAGACATCATTCGCCGAATCCGTGTCCTGTTCTTTAGAACCTCTGAAACTAGGACGCCGGTTAGCATCAACGAACTCGTCTTGGACGTCTGCCGGCTCATGGAGAACGAGCTTGCGGTGAACGCAATTCAGATAAGAACCGGCCCGGATGACGGCTTGCCATCGGTAATAGGGGACCGTATCCAGCTTCAGCAGGTTCTCGTCAACCTGATCCGGAACGGCATCGATGCCATGGAACGCATGCCTCCGGAGGAACGAGTCCTTGAAATCGGCTCGCGACTTATCGCCGGAAACCGGATCTCGGTGGAGGTTCGCGACCAAGGATCCGGAATGGAAGACCCGCACATGATCTTCGAGGCGTTCTACTCGACCAAGGCGAACGGCAAGGGCATTGGACTGGCGATCTGCCGTTCCATCATCGAGGCGCATGACGGGGAGATACGGGCTGAGAATGGCGAAAACGGAGGCGCCGTATTCACCTTTACGTTGCCTATTTCCAACCCGGGGCAAGATAGAAGAGACGTCGCGTGACGCGATCACAGTAAGTACTACAAC
>NZ_RZPQ01000188.1:0-8652 GCF_003999135.1 Mesorhizobium sp. M7A.F.Ca.CA.004.06.1.1
TGGATGAACTCGGGCGCCTCCGCCACATGCGGCGCGTCGGCGGGGATTGCCATCTGGTCGAACCACATCTGCGCGCCCTCCTTCGGCACGGAATAGCCGATTTCGACGCCCTGCTTGGCCTCGACCGCGCGGTTGCGGGCCTGGAACACGTCACCCGACCAGCCGACCGCCAGGCAGATATCACCGTTGGCGAGCGCGTTGATGTATTCGGAGGAATGGAACTTCCTGATGTAAGGCCGCACCTTGAGCAAGGTCTCCTCGGCCTTGGCGATATCATCGGGTGACGTGCTGTTCGGGTCGAGGTTGAGATATTTCAACGCCGCCGGGATGATATCTGCCGGCGAGTCCAGCACGTAGACGCCGCAGTCCTTCAATTTGGCCAGGCTATCGGGATTGAAGAAGACGTCCCAGCTGTCGATCTTGTCAGTGCCAAGCGCCGCCTGCACCTTCTTGATGTTGTAGCCGATGCCAACCGTGCCCCACATGTAGTTGACCGAGTATTCGTTGCCGGGGTCATATTTGGCGGTTCGCTCGGTAACCGTGTCCCACATGTTGGAAATGTTGGGCAGTTTCGACTTGTCGAGCTTCTGGAACACGCCGGCCTGGATCTGGCGCGCAAGGAAATTGCCGCTGGGCACGACGACGTCATAGCCGCTGCCGCCGGCAAGCAGCTTGGTCTCAAGGATTTCGTTGGAATCGAAGGTGTCATAGACGACCTTGATGCCGGTTTCCTTGGTGAAATCGTCGATGATCGAACTGTCGATATAGTCCGACCAGTTGAAGACGTTGACGACACGATCCGCGGCGTGACCGCCGACGGTGAACAATGTCAGGAATGCCGAGGTTGCCGAAAGCCAGAGCGCTTTGCGGATCATGCTATTCTCCTTTGATGAGTGTTCCTTCACCGGCTCGTCGCGATATCAGCGCGACCGGCATTTTCTTCAGACTATTGAGCTTTCCAAGGGGCGACAAGCGCGAACTGCCGAGACCATGCAGGCGGTTCGATGAGATGGCTGGATGCCCCTGAGGCGGCCTGGGAGGCGTGCCAATACCGTCATAGGCTTTCGCCGTGGCGCGGGCAGAGATACGACGATATGGTCCGGTCCCGATCGGACCGGCTGGGAGACTTGGCAAGATACGCCTGTCTTGTTGTTGCCGTATTCCCAGCCTGCCCGTGCTGCAGCGACGTTGTCAATGGCAAAGCTGCAGGCCGCTTCAATTAGGCGACGGCACCCCGGTGACCCCTGCGCGTTCGGGCCGTGCCTGGCGCTTGAATTCGAGCCCGATATGGACGAGCAGCGCCGTGACCACCACCGCGCCACCGATGATGGTGCGCCCCGACGGCACCTCGGAATGGATGAGCCAGACCCATATCGGGCCGAGGATCGGCTCGAACGTGCCGAGCAGAGCCGCGATGGCCGCCGGGATCAACCGTGCGCCGGTGGCGAAGAAGGCGAGACCGAGGCCGAGATTGACCACGCCGAAGGCAAACAGAAAGCCCATGTCGCTGACTGACACGGTGAAGGTCGATGCCTGCGAGACGGCAAAGCCGGCCGCGAGCATGGTGCCGAGGCACGTCGCCGGCGTCATGCGCACGCCGGAAAACCGCCGGGTGATGACGGTGGCGACCGAGAACATGACCGCGATCAACAGCGCCAGCCCATCGCCTATGGGCGAGACGGCGCCATCCAGCGATTCCGACACCATGATGGCGACGCCGGTGATGACGGCGGCGATTGCCACCCAGGTGGCGACACCGACCCTTTCGCGAAACAACGCCCAGGCAAACAGCGCCGCCAGCAACGGCACGCCTGCCTGCATCAAAAGGATGTTGGCGACGGTGGTGTAGGCCAGCGCCACGACGAAGGCGGTCGATGCGGTGGCAAAGCAGATCCCGACGGCAAGGCCGGGCAGACCCATGTCGTGGAACAGCTTCAACGTGCCACGCCAGCCGTCACGCCAGACCATGAAGCAGACCAGGAAGGCGGCTGCCCAGACGGATCGCCAGAAAATGACCGTCCAGCTGTCACCGACAGTGATGAAGCGGGCGATGGTGCCGCCGAAGCTCCACATCAGCGCCGACAGGAAGACCAAAAGCATGCCGACGCGCTCCTCGCGCGGCGAGACGGCTGGCGATGCGACGATCGGCGATGCGGTATCGATCATGAGCGCGACTGTCGGGCTTTTGTGGACGGGACGATGCGCAAGGGACGACAAAAAGATGCTCTGTTCGCGTAACGCAAAGGCGCAGGCCGGAACTGAGCCAGCGGCCGGCGACAATTATGGCACCTTGCCCCCATTTCAGAGGACACGGCGTTACTGGAAATCGAAGGCACTCAGGCCCGTCACCATCTCGTCAAGGCCGAGCGGGCGCGTCACCGGCGGCTCGGCCCGCGCCAGGCAGCCGACGCGTTCGCAAAGCCGGCAGGCAGGCCCGACCGGCGTCGCCGCAATACTGCCGGCCTTTGCGGTGATTGCCGCACCGGGCAATGCCGCGCCATAGACGATCTCGTCCCGAAAGCCGATGTCGCAACCGAGCAGCAGCGCGGTGCGGCGCGGACGTTCCGAGAATGCGCCTTGCGGCCCTTCCAGTGTGCGGGCGATGCACAGGAACTCGGCGCCGTCGGGCATTTCCACTGCCTCGACGAAGACCTGGCCGGGTTGGGTGAAGGCAACATGCACGGGCAGCTTGGGACAGCCGCCGCCAAAGCGGCTTTGTGGAAAGCCCTGGCTGCCGGCCTTGCGGAAGCGGTTGCCTGCATTGTCGACCTCCAGCATGAAGAACGGCACCCCCGAGGCACCCTGCCGCTGCAGCATGGTCAGCCGGTTGGCTGCCTGTTCGAAGGAGACGCCGAAGCGCGAACGCAGGACATCGATGTCATAGCGGGCGCGCACGGCAGCCGCGTGAAAGGCCTGATAGGGCATCATCAGCGCATGCGCCGCATAACGGCCAAGTTCGAAGCGGGCCAGGCGGCGCGCCTCGTCGGTGCTCAGCTTGAGCGCCTGGATCTCGCCGGCGACCGCGACCGTCATGCGGATCAGGCAGGCCTCCATCGCGACTTCGCGCAACTGGTCGAACGGCGACAGGCGTTCGGACAGGAACAGGCGCTGCGAATGACGATCATAACGGCGGCGCCAGTTCGGCATGGTGGCGACCGGCAGCACCTTGACCACGATGCCATATTCGCGCTTCAGCCAGGCCTTCAGCGCGCCGAACAGATCGTCGCCGGGATCGAGCACCGAGGTGAACGCCGCGGCCTCCCCCTCGAGGGCAGCGAAATGGTTCGGCCGGCGCTCGAAAATCTCGTGCACCTCGTCGATCGGCAGGCGGGCGCCGGAAAGCGCCGTCGCCCGACCTTCGCGCGCCAATAGCTCGTTTAGGTCGGACAGGCGCTCGGCCTGCTCGCGATAGGCGCGGAACAGTTTTATCACCGCCGCGGACGCGTTGGGCGCGGCCTCGGCAAGCTCGATCAGTTCCTGATCTCCCGGCAACTCGCCGACCAGCAGGGGATCGGTGAACACTTCCTTCAAGGCAGCGACCGACCCCCTCGCCTCGCCCTGCAGCTCGTGCGGATCGACCTTGTAGACGGAGGCCAGTCTGAGGATCAGCTGCACCGTCAGCGGCCGCTGGTTGCGCTCGATCAGATTGAGATAGGAGGGCGAAATGCCAAGACCCTCGGCCATCGCCGTCTGCGTCAGGCCCTTGGCGTTGCGGATGCGGCGGATGCGCGGCCCGGCGAAAATCTTCTGGTCAGCCACGGACTGTCCTTTACAGCATTTACACGAATTTCTGGGCTCGGTCCTTTTACAATAATGACAAATTTACAACGCACCTCTGTCAAACGCAACACAGGTTTTCTCTTATATTCCGTCGGTTTCCCTGATTTTTGTGGCTGATGTCGCGCAGAAATGTAAATCCAGTCATAACCCAACGACCCCAAATTCTTGAAGCCTTGACACAGTTCAGCAATTCCTCGGAGTGACCAATGACTGATTTTTACAACCTCGTGCCATCGGCCCCGGAAGGTCGTTTCGACGGTATCGAACGGCCCTACTCCGCGGCGGATGTGAAGCGTCTGCGCGGTTCGGTGCAGATCCGTCAGAGCCTCGCCGAAATGGGTGCCAACCGGCTGTGGAAGCTCATCCATGAGGAGGACTTCGTCAACGCGCTCGGTGCCATGTCCGGCAATCAGGCGATGCAGCAGGTGCGCGCCGGGCTGAAAGCGATCTACCTGTCGGGCTGGCAGGTTGCCGCCGACGCCAACACGGCTGGCGCGATGTATCCGGACCAGTCGCTCTATCCGGCCAATGCAGCGCCCGAACTGGTCAAGCGCATCAACCGGACGCTGCAGCGCGCCGACCAGATCGAAACGTCCGAAGGCAACGGGCTTTCGGTCGAGACATGGTTCGCGCCAATCGTCGCCGACGCGGAAGCCGGTTTCGGCGGACCGCTCAACGCCTTCGAAATCATGAAGGCCTTCATCGAGGCGGGCGCCGCCGGCGTCCATTATGAGGACCAGTTGGCGTCGGAAAAGAAATGCGGCCATCTCGGCGGCAAGGTGCTGATCCCGACCGCGGCGCACATCCGCAACCTCAACGCCGCGCGCCTGGCGGCGGACGTGATGGGCACGCCGACCCTGGTCGTCGCGCGCACCGATGCGGAAGCCGCCAAGCTGCTCACCTCCGACATCGACGAACGCGACCAGCCTTTCGTCGACTACGACGCCGGCCGCACGGTGGAAGGCTTCTACCATGTCAGGAACGGCATCGAGCCCTGCATCGCCCGCGCCATTGCCTATGCGCCTTACGCGGATCTGATCTGGTGCGAGACCTCGAAGCCGGACCTGACGCAGGCCAGGAAATTCGCCGAGGGCGTGCGCAAGCATCATCCCGACAAGCTGCTCGCCTACAATTGCTCGCCCTCGTTCAACTGGAAGAAGAACCTCGACGACGCGACGATCGCCAGGTTCCAGAAGGAGCTCGGCGCCATGGGCTACAAGTTCCAGTTCATCACGCTCGCCGGCTTTCACCAGCTCAACTACGGCATGTTCGAACTGGCGCGCGGCTACAAGGCGCGGCAGATGGCGGCCTATTCCGAGTTGCAGGAAGCGGAGTTCGCGGCCGAGGCCGATGGCTACACCGCGACCAAACATCAGCGCGAAGTCGGCACCGGTTATTTCGACGCCGTGTCGATGGCGATCACCGGTGGCCAGTCATCGACCACCGCCATGCATGAATCGACAGAGCACGCGCAGTTCAAACCGGCCGCCGAATAGCGAACAGAAGAACTCAGAGGAAACGCCCAACAGGGCTTGGAAGGAGAAGACCAATGGCATCGATAAGCCGTGTCAAGGAACGCGCCGAGGAACAGTCGACGACGATGAACGTCGACCAGCAGGCGACGATCCGCATGCTGGCCAACGACCTGCACCGCCTCAACCAGTCGGTGATGAAGGCGGTCGAGGCGGGCGTCTCGGTGGAGCTCGTGCGCTCGGCACGACATCATGGCGGCGACGGCAACTGGGGCGATCTGCTGATCCCGGTGATCGTCACACAGCAGCGCCACGGCTGACCGGAATCCATGCAACCGGCCCTTCACCTGCGCAGCCCCTGCGCAGGTGAATTTTCTTTTTATGAAACGCACTTGTGGACAGTTGAGTACAGTAGCGTTGCTTGAAATTCACTGCTCCGGCGATGATTTCAGGCACTTTTATTTCAACTTGACATAGGCTCCGATCTCACGCCAATTGCGCTCCGGATTCAACTCTGCATTGAAATAGGGGCGAGCTTCTTGGCCGACTTGTGTGCCCGGTGAATGGCGAAGGCGAGACTCCAAGACATCCGAATCCGGTGACCCGCGGTTCAACCACCGAGGCGGTCCGCGATCCGTCGCAGGTGCTTGTCGTCGGCAAATCGCCAATCAATCGCGTGGTGATTTCAAAGATCGTCGAGCGATCCGGGCTCAAGCCGATTTCCGAATCTCCCGACACGGCGGCAAGGATCTTGCGGTCGCTCATTCCCGGCGCGGTTGTCCTTGACGGCGGCGCCGACAACAAGGACTGCGACAATCTGATGTCCAGCATCGACGCGTTGCGCCGCGCCTCGGGCAAATCGCTGCCACCAGTAATCCTGCTGTCAACCAAGAATGGCACCAGGGAAAGTCTGGGCCTGTCTGGTATCATCGACGTGGTGGTCGCCAAGCCGATCACGCCCGAACGGTTGCAACCGGTGATCGATCGCCTGATTGGCCGCTAGAGCAGCCAGAAAAAGTGCGCGGAGTTTCCGTCCGGGAATCAGAAAACAAACAGCTGGATCCTGTGATCAACCTGCATTCACGATGCTTTCGATCAGTCCGGGCAGTTGTCCGAGATCGGATATCTGGCGGTATCTCGTTTCAGCCACCGGCGCCTCGACATGCTCCAGCACCCAGGTCAGTTCATGCGGCACGTGGACGCCCCAACCGCCGGCCTCGATGGCCGGTACCACATCCGACTTCAGCGAGTTGCCGACCATCATGCTCTTCGCGGCACCATCGCCGTGGCGGCTGAAGATCCTGCTATAGGTGGCAGCATTCTTGTCACTGACGATCTCGACCGCGTCGAACAGATCGCCAAGGCCAGAGCCAGCCAGCTTGCGCTCCTGATCGAAGAGGTCGCCCTTGGTGATCAGCACGAGGCGGAATGCGCCGGCAAGCTTTTCGACCGTCTCGCGGGCATGCGGCAAGGCCTCGATCGGATGGTTCAGCATTTCGCGGCCGGCATCGAGAATCTCCGCTATGACCGAGGCCGGTACGCGGCCTTGCGTGACCTCGATCGCCGTCTCGATCATCGACAGGGTAAATCCCTTGATGCCGAAGCCATAGACGGCGAGGTTGCGCCTTTCGGCCTCCAGCAATCGTGCCGAGATGTGCTCCGCTTCGCCATGGTCGACGAGCATGGCGGCAAAGCGCTTTTCCGTCAGCCGGAAGAACTGCTCGTTCTGCCACAGCGTGTCGTCGGCATCGAATCCGATCGTTGTCAGTTTGCCGTTGGGCCGCATTCAATTTCTCGATTAAGATTTGGGGGCCTCGATTGAAGTGGGACGGCCGAAACTAAGCCGATTGGCGTGATTTTCAACCGCGCCGGCCAATGCCCGACGCGGCTCCCCTTCCCTTCCATAGGAGGGCACGGCTATACTCCACAATCCGCAACCCAATCTGGTGAATGATGCCGCCTGCAAAAAAGGAAGTCCGTCCGTCGAGCCGCGGAGGACGCGCCCGCACGCCTGCCTTCGTGAAAAACCAACGAGGCGTCAAGAACTGGAAGGAAGTCAGCGCCTGGCTGGAGTGGCGCGGCATCGAGGACATCGAGTGCATCACGCCCGATCAGGCAGGCGTTGCGCGTGGCAAGATGATGCCATCGAAGAAATTCACCTCCAACACCTCGCTGGCGCTGCCGTCGGCAGTCTTCATGACGACGATTTCCGGCGGCTACCCCGAGGATGGCAACGGCTTCCATTACCCGGAAGATGACGGCGACCTCAAGCTCATGCCCGACCTGTCGACGCTGACGGTGGTGCCTTGGGAAGAAGACCCGACGGCCGCGGTCATCTGCGACCTCGTCCACCAGGACGGACGCTCGGTCGAGTTCACGCCGCGCAATGTGTTGAAACGTGTGGTGGCCGCCTATGACAAGCTCGGCCTGAAGCCAGTGGTGGCGCCCGAGATCGAGTTCTACCTGGTGCGCAAGAATCCCGATCCGGACTATCCGCTGACCCCGCCGGTCGGCCGGTCGGGACGCGCGATCGGTGGCGGCGCCGGCTATTCGATCGCCGGCGTCAACGAATTCGACGAACTGATCGACGACATCTACCATTTCTCCGAAAGCCAGGGCCTGGAGATCGATACGCTGATCCACGAGGAGGGCGCCGGGCAGTTGGAGATCAACCTGCGCCACGGCGACCCGATCGAACTGGCCGACCAGGTGTTCATGTTCAAGCGCACCATTCGCGAGGCAGCACTCAAGCACGAGATCTATGCCACCTTCATGGCCAAACCGATCCAGGGGCAACCCGGCTCCGCCATGCACATCCATCAGTCGATCATCGACAAGAAGACCGGACGGAACATCTTTTCGGCCGCTGACGGCTCGGAAACCGACGACTTTTTCCACTTCATCGGCGGCATGCAGAAGCATGTGCCGAACGCACTTGTGATGTTCGCGCCCTATGTCAATTCTTACCGCCGGCTGACGCAGGCGGCGTCGGCGCCGGTCAACAACAAATGGGGCTATGACAACCGCACCACGGCGTTTCGTGTGCCGCGCTCGGATCCCGCGGCGCGGCGCGTCGAAAACCGCATCCCGTCCTCCGATGCCAACCCCTATCTGGCGCTGGCGGCATCGCTTGCCTGCGGGCTGATCGGCATCACCAACAAGATCAAGGCCGAGCCTCCCGTCCTGACCACCGCCAATGCCGACGAAATCGACCTGCCGCGTGGCCTGCTCGAAGCCGTCGACCTGTTCGAGGGCGACGAGGAACTCTGCGCGCATCTGGGCAAGTCCTTCGCCGCCACCTATGCGGCGATCAAGCGGGCGGAGTTCGAGACCTTCATGGAAGTGATCAGCCCGTGGGAGCGGGAGTATTTGTTGCTGAATGTTTAGGGGAGTAGGGGAG
>NZ_RZPQ01000189.1:0-8634 GCF_003999135.1 Mesorhizobium sp. M7A.F.Ca.CA.004.06.1.1
AGCCATGACTAGGAACATCCGGCCGATGCGAAACTCCGGTTCTTGCCGGCCAATCGAAGAGCAGAGGCGGCAGGTGAGGAGCCAACAAAGCAGCCCGCCATCGCCGTGGTAACTGTTTCTTCTCTGGTTTTGCCGCAGATTGCCCTGCGGTGGAGCAGGCGAAGCAGACGATGGCGCGTCAGGGCAAGAAAAGTCGCAATGGAACGTTCTGGGCCAAGGCCCTGGAGCGCGCCCATCTTGGTGTCTGGGACTGGGATCTTGTAACCGGCGACTGCTTCTATTCCGCGACCTGGGCGCGGATGCTGGGCTACGATGAGAGCGAACTTGCCAACACCAGCGACCTGTGGCTGCAACTGACCCATCCCGACGACCGCGAGCGGGCGCTGGCCAGCGGCGACCGCCACATTGCCGGCCTGACCGACGCCATCGAGACCGAATTGCGGCTGAAGCACAAGCAGGGACACTGGGTGTGGGTGCTCGATCGCGGCGGCGCCGTCGAGCGCGACGCGATGGGAAAGCCGCTCAGGCTGATGGGTGTGCAGACCGACATCTCCAAGCAGAAGGCGGCCGAAGCCGAACTCGAGCAGGTCAATGTGCGCTTCCGCCTGGCGCTTGCCGCCAGCGGTACCGGCATCTGGCACCACGACCTCGCCACCGGCAAAAGCTATTGGGACGAACGCACCAGGGAGATTTTCGGGCTTGTCTCCGACACCGCCGAAGTCGAGCGCGACCACTGGTTCGGCTATCTGCATCCGGACGATAAGGAGGCCGCGTCGCGCGCGCATCTGGTGCCGCTCGAAACGGACAAGGTCACCGCCGTGCAATACCGCATCGTCCGGCGCGACGGAGAGGTCCGGCACATAGAATCCCTGCTGCGTTTCATCGCCGACCCGCAAATCCCGGACCGCCGGCTGGCGGGGCAGATCCTGGGCACGGTGCGCGACATCACCGAAGACAAGCAGCGCGAGCAGGAGCTTGCCTATGCGGCCCGCCATGACGCGCTCACCGGTCTCTTGAACCGCGCCGCGTTCGACCGGCTGCTGGCCGATCACATCGCGGCCCCGCAGTTGCTGCCGCTTTCCGTGTTCTACGTCGATCTCGACTACTTCAAGGCGCTCAACGATTTTGCCGGCCACGCGGCCGGCGACCTGGCACTGAAAAGCGTTGCCCTAGGCATTCTGGGCTGCCTTCCCCCGACGGCGCATGCCGCGCGCCTGGGCGGTGACGAGTTCGCGCTGCTGATGCCCAATTGCAATACGGCGCAGGCCGGGCGGCTGGCCGACGCGGTACTTGCCGCGGTTCGCGATGCCGAACTAGGATCGACGGCCACGTCGCGCAAGCTGGCGGCCTCGATCGGCATCGCTTTCGTCGATGACGCCAACACGACGGTGGCCGACGCGCTGGCCTGCGCCGACGACGCCTGCTACGCGGCCAAGGCCGCCGGGCGGAACCGATTTGCCGTCTTCTCCACCGATACGGCATCGGGTTCGGGTGGCCTCAACGCGGCGCGCGTCGTCGCCGATACGGTCGATGCCATGGAAGACGGAAGGCTGAAGCTGTTTGGCCAGGAAATCCATCGGCTGGGCCGTCCCTGGCTGGAAAGCCGCCATGTCGAAGTGTTGGCCAGGCTCGCCGCCCGCAACGGCCGGCTGGTGCCACCCGGCGAGTTCATTCCGGTGGCCGAGCGGTTCGGCATCGCGTCGCGGCTCGACCGCTGGATCATCCGCACCGCGCTGTCGCGGCATGGTGCCGCCTTGCGTTCGGGGGCGTTGACGCTTGGCTTCAATCTGTCGGCGCAGACGCTGAGCGACCCGCAGCTTTGGGACTTCGTGGACAACGTCATAGAAGAAACCGGGGCGCCGCATTCGGGCATCGGCTTCGAGATCACCGAAACCGCCGCCGTCACCAATTTCGACGCCGCCGAACAGTTTGTGCGCAAGGCGCGCGAGCGGCGCTGCCGGGTCAGCCTCGATGATTTCGGCGCCGGTATGAGCTCGTTCGAATATCTCCGGCGGTTCCCCGTCGACACGATCAAGATCGACGGTTCCTTCATCGAACACATCACGCAAAGCCGTTTCGACCGCGAGATCGTGCTGGCCATCACCAGCATCGCCCGCAGCCTCGGCTGTGACGTGGTCGGCGAGAAGATCGAACAGCAGGACACGCTGGCCATGTTGAGCGACATGGGCGTCGCCTTCGGCCAGGGATTTTTGCTGCACCGGCCAGAGCCGCTGGAACGAATTGTCGCGCGTGCGACCAAGGGAGCGACGGCCCGCAAGGCATCGTGATCCGGGTGCGGCGAGTTTCAGGCCAGGCCGAACTGACCTGAAACTCGCCGCATTCTATCCGGTTCGCCGCGCCGTCGATTGCGGAAACTCCAGCACTCCAGCCTCGGGTCGCCTGTGCTGCGCTTCCGTCACCGCTTCGATCAACAGATCGAGCGCTTCACAGGCCGCGCGACTCGTCTCGTCGTTGCCTTGCAGATAATGATAGGCTCGTTCGAGGTGGATGCGGGCGGCTGAAAAATCGCTGGTCAATGGTCCCTCCATGATCCCGCCCTAGAAGACCTTGCCGGAGACGAGGGAACGCCGGGTAAATATCCACAAGCGGCTTTTATTCAAATGCCGCCGAATGTTGCGGGGAGGCGCGCGGCGTTGATGCTGCCAATCTCCCCCCGTGGGGGAGATGTCCGGCAGGATAAAGGGGGGCGCTGTCCTGCCGACCTGAACAATCAGATTTTCGATCTGTTTCGCAGCCTGCACGCTTGATGAGATTGAAGATCTCCCCCACACGGGGGAGATTGGCGGCTTCACCGCCGCGTGATTAGACTGTCAACTTCCTGCGCAAGGTGAGACCGATGATCGTCCAGGCCTGCATCAACGGCGCGCGCGTGCGCGATTTCCACCCGAAGCTGCCGCTGACTGCCGAGGCAATGGCCAGCGATGCGGCAGCCTGCGTCGCCGCTGGAGCGGCCGAACTGCACATCCATCCGCGCGGCACTGACGGGCGCGAAAGCCTGGCAGCCGTCGACGCCACCGTGCTGGCGGTGCGCCGGACCTGCCCGGGAACACTGGTCGGCGTGTCGACCGGCGCCTGGATCGAGAACGACGTCGAGCGGACCCGCACGGCGATCGCCGGCTGGCGAGACCTGCCCGACTATGCTTCGGTCAACCTGTCCGAACCGGATGCGCCCGCCGTGATGGAACTGCTGCGCCAGCGTGGTGTCGGCATCGAGGCGGGGCTTGCCGTCGTCGCCGATGCCGAGCGCTTCGTAGCGCTTCCCGGCCACGACCAGGTGCTGCGCATTCTGATCGAGATCGACATCCCGGACCTGTCCGCTGCACTCGACGAAGCGCATGGCATCGTCGCCGTGCTCGAGCGCGCCGGGGTACGGCGGCCGATCCTGCTGCATGGCGTCGATGCAACTGTCTGGCCCTTCGTCAAGGTTGCGCATCGCAAGCGCTGGTCGACACGGGTCGGTCTGGAAGACGGCAATACGCTCGCCGATGGAACTGTGGCGAAGGACAACGCGGCGATCATCGCTGCCGCCGTGGCGATCTTTCGCGGCTAGTTTTCCAGAATGATCCTGATCGCCTTATCGACCACCGGATGGAGGCCACTGGCCTGGAAGGACAGCCGGTTGCCGGAGCCGACATTGCTGGTCATGGCGATGGTCAGGCCGGACAGCGGGTCGTGCAGCATCACGGCGACGTAGCCGGGGATGCTGCCCTGGTGGCCGTAGAAGGCGCGATCGGCGTAGGCGCTCTGGAACATGCCGGCGCCGGTCTCGCGCATGCGTGTGCCAGGGAAACTTGCCGGCACGCGGTGTTCGAACATCTCGGCGAAGAACGGCGGCGACAGCAGCTTTCCGGAAAAGAGACCACGCATGAAGCTCACCATATCGGACGGCGTCGACACCATGTCGCCGCAGCCATAAGCGGCGCCGAACGGGAAGGAATCGGAGGAATCCTGCAAGTCGTCGGAGTAGGGCAGCACGCCATCCATGCGCCACATCTCGCCGCCCGAGGCGATGTCGGTGGGCGCATTCGCTGGCGGCGGGGGGCGGTGGTAGTAACCACGCACCATCGACTTTTCCGGAAAGGCTTCGGTGGCCGGCGACCAGGTGTTTGTCAGGCCGAGCGGGTGCAGCACCGCGCTTCTGACATAACCGCCCAGCGACTGGCCGGAGACAGCCTCGATCACCATGCCGGCCAGAACATAGCCGGTGTTGTTGTAGACGGCGGGCCCGCCCGGCGCCTTCTGCTTGTCGGAAACGAAGGCTATGTCGACCAGCTGTTGCGGCGTCCATTGCCGGCTCGGATCCATCGGAATGTAATATTCGAACTCGGGCAGGCCACTGCGGTGGTTGATCAGCTGGCGCACCGAAATGTCTTCTGCTCCCGGGAGGTCGGGAAACCAGGAGGCGATCGGCGCGCCGAGGTCGAGCTTGCCGTCCTGAGCGAGCTTGACCAATGCGGCGGCGACGAAGGTTTTGGTGCAACTGCCGATCTTGAACAGGCGGTCGGGCGAGACGGCAATGCCATGCTCCCGGTCGGCGAGGCCGGCAGTGAGGGCGGTTGGTGCGGCGCCTGTGGAGTAGGCGAGCGAGGCGCCTACCGCGCCATCGGTGAGATAGGTCTTGAGGAGGGCGTTCAGGTCTTCACGCATGGATTCTGCTTTCGCCGCCAAATTGCTGGTTTCATAGGTGTCGGTGCGTCCCCGGGCCGAGCCCGAGGGCAGGGTCGCCAAGCTTCACTCCGCCATATCGACGGCGGCAAAGTTCTGCCGGCCGAAGGGGTCGAGCACGTAGTTGAGCACGCTCTTGCGGATCGGGATCGCCACCACCGAATGGGCGATCGGCGCCACCGGCACCTCGACCTTCAGGATCGCTTGCGCCCTGGCGTAGATGTCGGCGCGCTGTTTCGGATCGGCGGCGACGCGACCGTCCTGCAGCAGCTTCTCGAAGGCCGGATCGCACCAGCGCGAGCGGTTGGAGCCGCCCTTCACGCCGTCGCAGGACAGCAGGTAGCTCAGCATGTTGTCGGGGTCGCCATTGTCGCTGCTGCCGCCGAGCAGATAGGCGTCCTGTTCGCCCGCCGCGGTGCGCTTGAGATATTCGCCCCATTCAAAGCTGACGATCTCGGCCTTGACGCCGACTTTCGCCCAGTCGGCCTGGATCATCTCGGCCATGCGCTTGGCATTGGGATTGTAGGGCCGCGATACCGGCATCGCCCACAGGCTGATTTTCAGGTCGCTCTCGTGGCCGGCTTCCTTCAGCAGCGCCTTCGCGCCATCCGGGTCATAGTCGATGCCGGCGTCGGTGACGGCCCCGATCTGCGCCGGCGGCACGACGCTGCCGGCGACCGTGCCGGCGCCGGCATAGACGGCGTCGACGATCGCCTTGCGGTCGACGGCCTTGGCCAGCGCCATGCGCACGCGCACATCGCCGAGCGGCTGGTGTTCGACATTGAAGCCGAGGATGCCGATGTTCTGACCCTTGAGGTCGAGCACGGTGATGTCGGGATCGGTGCGCAAATCGGCGACGGCGCTTGGCGGGGGCGGGGCGGCGACCTGGCACTCATTGGCCTTGAGACGCTCGACGCGCGTGGTCGGTTCGGGCGTAACGGCGAACACCAGAGTGTCGATCTTCGGCGGGCCGCGCCAATAATCCTTGTTGGCGGCGTAGCGGATCTGGCTGTCGGGGACATAGGCCTGCAGCACGAACGGGCCGGTGCCGACGGGCTCGCTATCGATCAGTTCCGGCGTGCCGGCGGTGACCATCTTTTCGGTCTGCTCCAACGACAGGATAGAGAGATAGTCGAGCGCAATGCCGGGCAGGAAGGTGACGTTGGCCGCCGTCAGCGTGAAGCGCACGGTGTGGTCGTCGACCTTGTCGATCTTGTCGATCAGCGAGCCCATGCCCAGTGCGTTGAAGTACTCGTAAGCGCCGCCGCCGAACTTGTGGTAGGGATTGCTGGCGTCGCGCTGGCGGTTGAAGGTGTACAGCACGTCGTCGGCATTGAACTCGCGCGACGGTGTAAAGTGGTCGTTCGACTGGAATTTCACGCCGTGGCGTAGGTGGAACGTGTAGATCTTGCCGTCGGCTGAGACCTCCCAGCTTTCGGCCAGCGCCGGCCCGACCTCGGTGGTGCCAGGCTTGAACTCGACCAGCCGGTTGAAGATCGTCTTGGCGGCGGCATCCATGGTGGAGTCCGCCGTGCCGATCGCCGGGTTGAAGGTTTCGGGATTGGCTTCCGAGCAATAGACCAGGGTTTTGGCGTAGGCCTGTCCGCCAAGAAGGACGGACGAGGCCAGCAAGGACGAGCTAAGGACTGCGCGCAGAACGGATTTCATCGCAAACGCTCCTGATGACACTTTACGGGTTGAGGGAAGGGCAGGCCGGTGAAGTTCATGGCGTCGCCGCCGGGGTGATGAAACGGTCGGGCGCAAGCGCGGCGGAGGTGATACCGCGTGCCGTGAGATCGTCCGGCAGCGGCTGGCCGCGCAGCAGCGCCGCACCCAGCCGCGCCAGCGTCAGCGACACCTGGAAGCCGTAGCCGCCCTGGCCGCCGAGCCAGAAGAAGCCGGGCAGGCGCGGGTCGAAACCGATGACCGGCGTGCGGTCGGGCGAAAAGGTGCGCAGGCCCGCCCATGGCGTCGACGGACGGCCGATGCGCAGCGACGTCGCCTGTTCGATGCGGTCGACGGCGATGGCGACGTCGATGTCTTCCGGATAGGCGTCGCAGGGTTCGGAATCGGTCTCGTCGGCCAGCGAGCCGATCAGCCTGCCGGCATCGGGCTTGAAGTAGAATTGTTCATGCAAATCGACCACCAGCGGCCAGGCGCTGATGTCGGTGCCGGCGGGCGGATCGAAAAGGAAGGCGGTGCGGCGCTTCGGCCGGAAGCCGAGACCGGAGAGACCGGCCAGCCCGGCGACGACATCGACCCAGGCGCCAGCGGCGTCGACGACGATGTCGGCCTGGTAGGCGCCGGCATTGGTGGTGACGCTGAAGCCATTTGCGACGCGGGAAATCTCCAGCACTTCCTCGCCGGTGCGGATCACGCCGCCGCCGGCCTTGAGCGCGGAGGCTGAAGCTGCAAGCATCTTTCCCGTGTCGACATCGAGCGCGCCGGGTTCATGCACGCCGCCGCAGGTGGTTGCCGTGGCGATGACCGGCACCAGCGCGGTGACTTCTGCTGCTGACAGGCGCCGTACGCTCGGCACCAGCGCCTGCATCTCGGCCGCCATGCGGTCGACGGCTGCACTGTCTTCGACACCGCCGACGTGCAGCGCGCCGCGCCGGTGGGCGGCGAAGCCGCCATCGATGATCGCCTGCCGGCTGGCCAGCGACAGCGCCCGCACCAGCGCATTGCCATAGGTTTCGGAAAACAGCGCCGCGGAGCGGCCGCTAGCGTGGTAGCCGAGATGCGGCTCGCGCTCGAGCACGGTGATCTCGGCCCAGGATTGCACGGCCGTCGCCAGCGAAAGGCCGGCAATGCCGCCTCCGATGACGACGATTTTTTGGAGAGACTTGGACTGCATGTCCTAGGGGTAGAAATAATTTCGTATCCAGTCAATATTTAGCGTATAAGAAAATTGTTAGCGTTGTTGATGGCGGCAGGGAGTTGGACTACCTAGGGTGAAGAAGCGGCCCGGTGGCCGCGCCAGGAGCTGACGATGTCGGAGCAACCGAACCTCGGTGATTGCCTGCGCGGCTTGAGGAAGACGCATGGCTGGACCTTGCAGGAGGTCAGCACGCTGACTGGCGTCGCGGTGTCGACGCTGTCCAAAGTCGAGAACGACCAGATGTCGCTGAGCTACGACAAGCTGCTGCAGATCTGCGAGGGGCTGAGCATCCATGTCACCGAGCTGCTCAGCGGCGACCGCAAGCAGCCGGCCGCGCGCACCCGTCGTTCGGTGACCTCGCAGTCCAACACGCTGCGCCAGCTGACCCGCAACTACGATTACCGCTATCTGGCCACCGATCTGGTGCGCAAGCGCATGGTGCCGATCCACGCCTATGCACGCGCCCGCACGCTGCAGGAATTCGGCCCGCTGACCAGGCATGCCGGCGAGGAATTTTTGATCGTGCTCAAGGGCGAGATCGAGCTGCACACCGACCAGTACGCGCCGGTGCGGCTGAAACAGGGCGACAGCGTCTATATCGATTCCACCATGGGTCACGCCTACCTGTCGGTGGGCGAGGGCGACGCCGAGATGCTGTGCGTCTGCTCCGGCGACGAGCCTGACATGGAGGGCGCGCTGCTGAGCGTGCTGGAGACGGTGGAGGGGTAGGGGCAGGTCCCAACCCTCCACGTTGGTGCTGCCCCTCATCTGGTTGCCGCCATCTTCTCCCCGTTCACGGGGAGAAGGACGATCCTATCGACGGGCGGCGCTGGCTCCAACAATTGAGCGGCTCCGCTACAGCGCAACTACACGTCCCATTCCGCGCCGAACCGCTTCGCGATAGGCGAGATCGGCGGCCACCATGTCTTCCATTGCAACGCCCATGGCCTTGTAGACGGTGACCTGATCGGCGCTGACGCGTCCCGGCCGCAGTCCGAGCAGCATTTCGCCAAGCTCGGTTCCGGTTTCCGGATCAATGCCCACCAGTTCGCAGGAACCGACCGGGG
>NZ_RZPQ01000018.1:0-20849 GCF_003999135.1 Mesorhizobium sp. M7A.F.Ca.CA.004.06.1.1
ACGCACAGCTGGTCAGAGACCGTTGGCGCGGAACTTGTCGTCGAGAAATTTCTTGGCCCTCGGCACGTCGTCTTCCGAAAGGTGTTCGATGATCACCGGGATGTTCGGGTTCTTCTGCGACAGGCGCTGCAGATAGAGGTCGTAGTTCAGCGAGCCGGTGCCCGGCGCGTTGAGGACCATCTCGCCAACGCCGCGGAAGGTGTGCGAGGCCAGCGCGTCGTCATCGCCGATGTCCGCATGCTTCTCGCTCTTGTCGTCGCCGGCTCGTGCGACATCCTTGGCATGCGCGATCTTGACCTTGTCGGCCAACGTGTCGAACACCTGGTTCAGCACCTTGTCCATCTGGTCGATGTTGTGGCTTTCGAAGTAGTTGGTCGGATCCATCAGCAGGCCGAGGCCCGGATGGTCGACCTGCGCGAACATCCTCACCGTTTCCTCGACCGAGCCGACGACATTGTTGACGTAGGTTTCGAGCAGGAACATTGAGCCGTGGTCATAGGCTTCCTGCGCCAGTTCGGAGATCGCCTTGCGGCACATCTCAAAACCCTCTTCGGACTTGTTCTTGGGATCGCTCATCCACTCGCTCTCGGTGTTGTAGGTACCGGTCTCCGAGATCACGTAAGGACTGCCGAGCTGGCGGGCGTTGCGGATGATTTCCTTCAGCCGATCGACATTCGCCTTGCGGTGCGCGAGGTCGGGATGAATGACATTGGTGTAGCCCGAGATGCAGCAGATCGGCAGGTCGTGGGCACGGAACGTGTCGCGAACCTTCTTGGCCTTATCCTTGGTGATCTGGCCGGCCGACAGGTCGATATCCTTGAAATGAAGGTCGAGCTGCACGGTGTTGAAACCGTGGCCACGGATCTTCTTCGCCGACTCTTCGAGGCCGTACGGGAAATAGCCCGTGAAAATACCTGCCTGCATCATAGTGTGAATTCCTCCCTGTAAGCGATTCAGTTGTCTGGTGTTTCAGTTGCGGTGATCAGGTAGCGATTTCGGAAAGCTTGACCGTGCGGCCCTCGTCGATCGAGCGATAACCCGCCTCGACCAGCGCCATGGTCTTGACGTTGTCGGCGACCGACAGCGCCGGCGGTGTGCCGGTCTTCACCGCGTGCTGGAGCTGCTCCATCACCCCGATAAAGGCATGCGGGAACCACATCGTGTCCCAGCTCGGACTGACCCACTCGCCTCCGGTCGTCTCGGTCGAGGCATAGGTCAGCGTCGAGGCAGCGCCCGTCGGCCAGCCAATGGTGCCCTTCGCGACCCCCTTGCTGCCGTCGACGCGCCAGTTGATGTGCTGGTCGTCCTTGTAGCCATCCTGACGCGGACCGGACCAGACATCCTCCAGCGACACGGCAAGCACACCGGACGGGAAGCGCAGCGTCGACACGGTGATGCCGTCGGAATGGTCGAATGTCGTGCGCGGATCCTTGCGTGTCAGCGTGGTGATCTCGTCGGGATCGCCGAACAGAAAGCGCAGCACGTCGAGATGATGCACGCTCATATTGGCGAGCGTCAGCCGGTCATAATCCTCGAGGAAGCTCTGCCAGTGCGGGATGGCGTGCATGTCGATCTGCGCGAAGACGATGTCGCCCAGCGCGCCGCTGTCGATGATCTGCTTCAAGACGCGCATCGACTGGTCGTAGCGCATGTTCTGGTTGACCGAGAGGATCTTGCCGGCCTTGGCCGCCTCGTCACGCAGCTTGACCGCTTCCTCGACCGACAAGGCCAACGGCTTCTGCGCCAGGATCGCCTTGATGTGCTTCTGCTTCAGCGCGTGACGGATCAGCGCCGGCTGCAGGTCGGGCGGGAAAGCAAGGTCGATGATCTCGACATTTTCGTCCTCGATCAGTTTTTCCGGTGTGTCGTGGACGGTCGGAATGCCCCAGCGCGTCGCCACCTTCTCGGCGCTGGTCCTGGTGCGCGAGGCGATTGCCACCACCGGGAACCCAGCTTCCTTGTAGGCGGCCAGATGGCACTCGGCCATGATCATGCCTGCGCCGACGCAGCCGATCTTGTATTCCTTCGTGCGGACCTTCACGTCCGGCTCGAAGCCCTTGTTTGCCATCTCTTCCTCCCGAAACTCATTCCTTGCGGCTGTCATCGTGCCAACGCTCCGCCGCTCTGTTCGAAATAATGCACTCTGGCCGGCTCGCAGGATATCGCCACCATGGCATCCGGCCGGATGTCGGGCTGACCGCGCAGCAATGCCTTCAGCCGCGCCTGCCCGGCAGCGAGCGTCACCACGGTGTAGCCGCCAAGCGGCTCGACCTCGAACACTCGCGCCGGGCGGCCCGGGCCCCCGTCCGCCCACGGTCTAACCTTGATGTCTTCCGGCCTCAGCCCGATCTCCACGGCGTCGGCGGGCGCTGTCTTGTCGTCGATGCGAATCGTGCCTTCAGCCGCTTCGACACCGCCCTCGCCGCGCGCCGATCTGAGGATGTTCATCATCGGCGAACCAAGCAGCCTTGCCACATAGGTGCTGGCCGGGCGGTCGTAGATCTCTGCCGGCGTACCGATCTGCCTGATCTTGCCGTCCTCCAGGATGGCGATGCGATCGGCGACCGACATCGCCTCTTCCTGGTCATGCGTGACGTAGATCAGCGTCTTGCCGAGTTCGCGCTGGATGCGCTTCAGCTCGACGCGCGTTTCCTCGCGCAGCCTGGCGTCGAGCGCCGAGATCGGATCGTCCATCAGATAGGCATTGGGATCGCGCACCAGAGCCCGCGCGATCGCCACGCGCTGCCGCTCCCCGCCCGAAAGCTGTCCCGGCGGCTTGTGCAGGATATGGCCGATATGCAGCTTCGCCGCGACGTCGGTGACCCGCCGCTTGATCTCGGTCTCGGCGACCCGGCGTTCGACAAGGGGAAAGCGGACATTTTCGAGCGCGCTCATATGCGGAAACAGCGCCAGGTTCTGGAACACCATCGCCACGTTGCGCTCGGCCGGCGACATCGCGTTGACCGGCCTGCCTCCGATCAGGATTTCGCCGGTGTCAGGTGTCTCCAGCCCGAGCACCAGGCGCAGGATCGTCGACTTGCCCGACAGCGGCGGTCCGAAGAAGCAGAAGAACTCATTGTCGTTGACGGTGAACGAGGCGTCGTCGACGGCAAGTGTGTTGCCGTAGCGTTTGGTCACGTTGCGAAAGACGATATCGGCCATGGCTCAGGTCGCTCCACGGATCAGTGACAGGTAGCGAACGCCGGCGCCGCCCCTCATCCGCCTGCCGGCACCTTCTCCCCGTATAGGGACGGGGAGAAGGGAGAAGCTCCAACGATGACGCCCCCCTCTCCCCGTCTCTACACGGGGAGAGGGTAAGGGTGAGGGGCGGCGCCAACTTGCGAAAATTTGCCGGACCAACATCTCAGCCTCCCACCCTCATGGCGCGGCCGGTGGCAGCGTCGAAGACGCGCACCGACGACGTAGTGGGGGCGATGACAGCGGTGTCGCCGATAGTCAGTCCGACATCATTGTCGAACACCGTTTTCACAGCCGCCTCGCCCTGGCCGAGATGAACGATGGTGCGCGCACCGATCCGTTCGACAAAGGTCACCGGCATTGCGAGGCCCTGCCCATTCTGCACCAACGTCGCCTGTTCAGGCCGGAATCCGTAAAGCACCTCGCCGCGCGCACCACGCATGGCCGCTGCGAGTTCGCCCGGCAGCGGCGGCGTGACGCCCAGCGGTCCGAGATCGACGACCAGTCCGCGGTCGCTCTCCGCTGGCCTGCCTTTGAGCAGGTTCATGCCCGGCGCACCGATAAAGCGGGCGACGAAGACATTGGCCGGATCGTTGTAGACCTCGAGCGGCGTGCCGACCTGCTGCAGCACGCCATGATCCATGACCGCGATGCGGTCGGCCATGGTCATCGCCTCAAGCTGATCGTGGGTGACATAGACCATGGTCTGGCGGAACTGCCGCTGCAGCTGCTTCAGTTCGGTGCGCATGACGGCCCGGAAAGCGGCGTCGACATTGGACAGCGGCTCGTCGAGCAGGAAGATCGCCGGCTCCATGATCGCCGAGCGGCCGATCGCCACCCGCTGCAAGATGTTGACCGACAGCCTGTCGGCCTTGCGGTCGAGCAGCGGCGTCAGCTGCAGCATCTCAGCGATAGCGCCGACACGGCGGTCGATCTCGGCTTTGGCAGCCCCTCGCATTTTTGGTCCATAGGCAAGGTTCTGGCGCACCGTCATATGCGTGAAGATGGCGTAGTTCTGGAAGACGAAGCCGACGCCGCGCCGGCCCATCGGCACGCCGGCCATGTCGCGCTCGCCAAACAGGATCTTGCCGCCGGTCGGCTCTTCCATGCCGGCGATCATGTTCATCGTCGTCGACTTGCCGCAGCCCGACGGGCCGAGCAGCGCCATGAACTCGCCGTCTGATATTGCCAGGTCCATGGTCTTGAGCGCGGTAAAGTCGCCGAATTTCTTGACCAGGTTCTGCAAGTGGATCGCGCTCATGCCGTTACCTCGCGTGCCCGCGCCATGCGCTTCATGGCAAACACCGCGACGATCGACAGCACGACCAGAATGGCCAGCGCGATCGCCGCCACATAGCCCCAGATCAAATCCTGAGTGGTGAGCTTGTAGATGTAGACCGAGATGGTTTCGGTGGCGACGCCTGGACCGCCGCCGGTCATGATGTAGAGCGTGTCGAAGATCTTGAAGTTCTCGATCACCCGGATCGCCAGCGCGATGATGATGATCGTCTTCATCTTCGGCAGCACGATGGTGACGAAGCGCTGCCAGGGATTGGCGCCGAGCAGCGTCGCCGCCTTGATCTGATCCTCCGGCACGCCGACCAGACCGGCAAGCAGGATGAGGAACATCAGCGGCGTCCACTGCCAGATGTCGGCGACCATCACCGCGATCAGCGCCAGAGTCGGATCCGACAGCCAGGCGATGGTGACGGGAGATCCGGTGAGCGCCGACAAGATGTCGTTCACCGGCCCTCTCGACTGGAACAGCATGAAGAACATGTAGCCGGCCACCGCCGGCACCACCATCATCGGCATCAGCAGGATCGAATAGAAGGCGCGCTTGCCCGGGAAATCGTCGGCAAACAGCGTCGCCAGCGCCAGCCCAAGCAGGAATTCCGCCGGCACGCAGACGATCATGACGATGGCCGTACGCTTCAGCGCGCTCCAGAAGCGCGCGTCGGCGGCGAGATCGGTGTAGTTGGCAAAGCTGTTCCACATCGACCAGGCGTTCCACCAGCCGGTGCCCGACAGCGGCGACCAGTCAGTGACGCTGATGTAGAGCTGCATCAACAGCGGGAAGGCCGAGATGAACAGCACCAGGATCTGCGCAGGCAATGTCAGGCGAAAACCCAGCCTTGCGCCCTCATCGCGCGAAACCGGCTTTGCTCCGACGGCTGTCATCTCATCCTTGGACGTCATGGCAGTCACCGCGCTCATTGCTTGAGCGCCCCGAACGTCAACCCGCGCACCAGATGGCGTTGGATGGCGATGCCCATGATGACCGGCGGCACGGCCGCGATCAGGCCAAGCGCCGCCTTGGCGCCATAGAGCTGCCCGGTCATCGAGGAGGATAGCGAGGCCATGTAGACCGGGATGGTCACCCATTCGCGCGTCGTCAGAAGCAGCGCGATCAGATAGTCTGACCAGTTGAGGATGAAGACGAAGAGCGCGGCACTGGCGAGCGGCGCGCGCATCATCGGCAGCGTGATGCGGGTGAAGACGCGCAGCCGCGAACAGCCTTCGACAAGCGCTGCCTCCTCGATCTCGCGCGGCATGTCGTCGAAGAAGGTCTTCATCAGCCAGAAGGCGAACGGCAAGGTGACGATGCCGTAGATCAGCGCCAGGCCCCACCAGCTGTCGGTGAAGTTGAGGAAAGCCCACATGATCATCACCGGGATCATGACCGCCATCGGCGGAAAGATCCTGAGCTGGATCAGCGCCAGCGGCAGGTTCTGGCCGGAGCCGAAACGCGACAGCCCATAAGCCGCGGCAGTGCCCGCCGACATGGCGATCACCGTGCCGAAAACCGCCGACAGCAGCGATGCGAGGATCGGCTTCAGCGCGTTACGGTCGAGCGCGACGATCAAATTGTTGGTCGACTCGCCGAACACGAAACGGAAATTGCTGAGCGTCGGGTTCTTCGGCCACCAGGTCAGTTCGGCGCCGGTCGCCGACCATTCGGCGATCGGCTTGAACGCCATCGATACCATCCACAGGATCGGCACCAGCGTCACCGCCATGGCCGCGAAGATCGCGGCATAGCGGAATATCAGGAAAGGAACGGAACGCTTCATCTGGCGGCTTTGCTGGTGGCGTTGTGGGCGGAGGGGAGAAGTAGGCTCCTCCCCTCCTTCGATATGATCCAGGGAGAAGGATCAGACGATTGGATCGAGAACTGTCGGCCAGGCCTCCTTGTTGGTCTTGATGGCTTCGAGCAGTTTGTCCTCGCCGGTGCGCCGGGCGATCTTCTTCCACTCTGCCTCGGTGTCGGCCATCGCCTGCTCCGATGTCTTGGCCTTGGTCAGCGCCGCCATCAGGTTCTCGTCGAGCGCATTGTGGAAGGCTGTCGCGCCGGGATAGTTGATGGTCGGCACGGTGCGGGCGACCGTCTCGCGCACGACGTCCATGTGGTAGGCATGATAGGTCTGGCGCACCAGCGGATCGGAGAAGTCCGAAAGCCGGAACGGGTCCAGATAACCGCCGGGGTTGGCACTCATCCAGGCATAGATGCGGGCCGAGCCCAGCCATTGCAGCAGGAGGTAGGCGACCTCCTGGTTCTTCGACTGTGACGAGATCATGCCGGTCAGCGAAAACCACAGCACGGAACGGCTGATCAGCTTGCCGCCGATCTCGCGGCCGGGCGGCAGCATCGAGCCGATCTTGCCGGTGACGGCTGAATCCTTGTTGCCGGCATTGTCGAGGAATTTCGGCAGGTTGGAGAAGGCGCAGGTCATCGCCGCACCACCCTTGGCGAAGTTGCCGTATTGCTCCGGCCAACCCCAGGAGATCGCATCCGGCGAATGATGCGCGAGCGAAGCAACATATTCGTTGGTGGCGGCGATGCCTTGCTCGGAATTGATCATCGGCTTGCCGTCATCGCCAAACAGGAACTGGTTGGGCGAAGCCATCGAGACATAGCGCTGGTACC
Source organism: Mesorhizobium sp. M7A.F.Ca.CA.004.06.1.1 (assembly GCF_003999135.1). Lineage (NCBI taxonomy): Bacteria > Pseudomonadati > Pseudomonadota > Alphaproteobacteria > Hyphomicrobiales > Phyllobacteriaceae > Mesorhizobium > Mesorhizobium sp. M7A.F.Ca.CA.004.06.1.1. Next base: position 7,127 of record NZ_RZPQ01000018.1, read on the forward strand.
AGTTCGTGTAGCCCCAGCCCTGGTTGCGCAGGTCGGTCGAGCCGAACAGGCCCTTGTCCGGTCGCTGGAAGAAGGCGGCGATGTCGCCATGCTGCTTCCAGGTCTTCGGCGGCGCCAGATCGTAGCCGTATTTGTCCTTGAAGGCCTTCTTCTCGGCTTCGTCGCCGAACAGGTCGGTGCGGTAGACCCAAGTCTGGAAGTCGCCGTCCAGCGACACGCCATAGTTCGAGCCGCGGTATTTGTTGAGCAGCGACACGCCCTTGGCGCCGTTGACATAGCCGCTGACGGGATCGTCCCATTCAGGCTTATGCTGCGCGACAAAGTCGTCGAGCTTGGCGATGCCGCCGGTTTCGGCGAGGTCGCCGAGGCGGTTCCATTCGGTCGAGTAGATGTCGTAGGCCCCACCCTTGGTGGAGATGTCCTGCATCGTCTTGGTGAATTCCTGGCCGTTCGGCAGACCGACGATTTCGATCGCGATGCCGGTTTCCTTTTCCCACAGCTCCTTGATCGACGGCGCACCGGCCGGGAACGGCTGCGTGAGCTGGCCGATCGAGCCGTCGGACAGGCCGAGCACGATCTTGGTCGGCGCCTTGCCGGCGCCCTTCAGCGCCTTCGCCGCCTCGATGGCGCGGCCTTCCGGCGTATCGGCGCCATACTGGTAGCGCTCGGCCCCTTCGAAGCCCGTCGGGCCGCCGATCATGCCTGGCGCCAGCGCGTCGGCCGCATAGGCACGGCCGGGACGAATGAATTGGGGTGCGATACCAGCAGCGGCCATCATGACGGCCGCCTTTCCTCCAGATGCCAGCAGCCGGCGCCGCGAGATGCGGATCAAGTCAGACATTGAAACTCCTCCCTCAGGGCCACGTTTCCTCCACGACCCTTATGAGGGATATTGACGACAGCATGGCAAGGCTGTCAACATCATAAATAATCAAAACACATCATAACATCGCAATAGGGCAAGGAAAATGCACAAAAACGGGATCCATCCGTCAAGCCGGATGCCTCAATTTGAGGGCACCCGACCCTTCCCGGCCCTGCGCAGCCCTGCCGGACCATTTGATTTAGCCCGGCGGCTTGCACATCGGCCAAGGGCGGATACATCATTTCCCATCAGAATCGCCGATGACGCGGAAGCCGTCACCAGCCGATCCGACGCATGCAGGAGATGAAAGACGGTGCGTTCCACCCTGACTGACATAGCCCGGGAGGCCGGCGTCTCGGCCGCCACCGTCGACCGCGTGCTCAACAACCGGCCCGGCGTACGGGCGCGCACGCGGGAAATCGTGCTCGAAATGGCGCAGCGCCTCGGCTACATCGCCGAAGGCCCGAACGGCACGCCGCCACGGCCCTCGCCCGGCGAGGTCATCCGGCTCGACTTCGCCCTGCCGGCCGGCACCAATTCCTTCATCAAGATGCTGCACCGCCACATCGAGGCACAGGCTCTGGCGCGGCCCGACCTCGATGTTCGTATCGCCACCATAGAGGGCTTCAATCCTGACCGGCTCGCTCGCCTGCTGCAGGATCTGCGCGGACAGACGCAAGGCGTCGGCGTCATCGCACTCGACCATCCGACGGTGCGCGAAGCGATCCGCTCCCTGTCGGCCAACGACATCAAGGTGGTGACCATCGCTTCCGACATCCTGCATGTGCCCAGGGTCGCGTATATCGGCATCGACAACCGCGCCGCCGGGCGGCTGGCCGGCTATCTGCTCAACCGCTTCATGGGATCGGGGCGTCCGGGCAAGGTGGCGCTGTTCGCAGGTTCGCTGTCCTATCGCGGCCACGAAGAACGCGAGATGGGGTTCCGCCACGTGCTGACCGAGGAATCACCCAATCTGCAGATCGTCGAAATGCGCGAAATGCTCGACGATCGCGAGAAGGCCTATTCGGAGGCATCGGCCCTGCTGGAGCGGCACCCCGACCTTGCCGCGATCTACAATGTCGGCGCCGGCAACACCGGCATCGCCCGCGCGCTCAAGGAGCGCGACCGCGCCCAGTCCATGGTCTTCCTCGGCCACGAAGTGACGGACGGGACCAAGGACCTTCTGCTCGACGGCACGCTCGACGCTGTCATCGACCAGAACCCGCGCGTCGAGGCCCGCGAAGCGCTCAACACCCTGATCCATGCGGTCCGGGGACTGCCCTATGAACTGCACCAACCAAGGCTGCAGGTGATCTTCAAGGAGAACATCCCGGAGATTTGACCTGTACGAGGCGGCGCCGCAAAGCGCCCGCCCGCTCGATGCTTCTAGTCTATTGGACGGCAGCGACTTCAGCCGCGGCGCCATCGACAAAGCTCTTGTCGACCCATTTGCCATAGTCGATCGAGCCCTTCAGCAGCCCGGCGCTGGCCATGAATTTCTCCTCGCCTTGCAAGGCGGCGATCGCGCCGTCCGTGAGTTTCGGATCCTGATGGAACACCCCGTCGGCATAGGTCTTGCGGACGGATTTTTCCGACGACTTGGTGGCCTCGACAAAGGTCTTGATCGTCTGGTCCGGATGGGCATCGGCCCAACGCGAAATCTCGATATCGACCTTCAGCAGCCGCTTGACCAGATCGGGATATTTCGCCGCGAAGGCGCCGTTGACCGAGATGACGTTGGGCACGTTCCATTCCGGATGAGTGCTGGTGTCGAACAGGACGCGCGCCTCGCCGGTGTCGACCAGCTTGGCCGCCGTCGAATCGGTCTCGACAATGGCGTCGATATCGCCGCGCAGCAACGCCGGGCCGGATGCCTCGAACGGCAGGTTCAGACCTTCGACGTCATTGGTGGTCAGGCCGACGCTGTTCAGCGCCTTGCTGAAGTTCGAATGCCGCACCGTGCCGGTGAGATAGGCGACCTTCTTGCCCCTGAGATCCTGCAGCGTCTTCAGCGGCGAGCCGGTCTTGACGACGATGTAGGAACCGCCGGCCTTCACATAGCTCGACAGGCCGATCAGCTTGACGTCGGCGCCGGACGCAGCAACCCGCAGCGCCGGATTGTTGCCGGTATAGGTGAATTCGATCGCACCGGTGGCCAGCGCGGTCGTCGCCTCCGAACCGCCATTGAAAGTCACCAGTTCGACCTTGATGCCGTCCTTGGCGAACTCCTTCTCCCACCAGCCGTCCTTCTGGGCGAGGATGAATTTGAGATGCCCCGGCGCGGTACTGCCGATGCGGATAATTTCAGGCTTGTCCTGCGCGAAGGCAGGCATGCCACCAAGGCCGATGACGACGCCAATAGCGCCCTTCAGCAGCAGCCGGCGAAGTGCGTCGAATGGAATGTTGGGCATGGGAAAAATCCTTCCTGGTTGGAATGAATGGACCGCTTAAATGAGCGAGGTCTCGGACTGGCCTTTCCAGGCTGTTGCCCAGCGCTCGAACCAGACGAGCAGGTAGTTGACGGTCAGGCCGATGACGGTCAGCGTCAGGATGCCGGCGTACATGTCGGCCGTTTCCATCATCAGCTGCGAGTTCTGGATGAGGAAACCGAGGCCGGATTTGGCCGCCAGCATCTCGGCGCCGATGACCGCGAACAGCGAGGATTTCACCGCCAGCCGGGCGCCGGCGACGATCGAGGGAATGCTGGCCGGCAGGATGACTTTGCGGAACAGATCGAAGTCGGACGTACCCATCGAGCGCGCCGCCTTGATCAGCAGCGGATCCACCGACTTGACGCCGCTGATCGTGTTGACGAGGAGAAAGAAAACCGAGGAGTAGAAGGTGATCGCGACCTTCGATTCCTCACCGATGCCGAGCAACAGGATGAACACCGGCAGCAGTGCGAATTGCGATGTGTTTCGCAGCGTCTGCACCAGGAGGTCGGAAACCTTCTCGAACAACGAATAGCGCCCCATCAACAGACCGAGGGGGATGGCCACCACCACGCCGAGTGCGAAGCCGATCGCGGCGCGCTGCAGGCTGATGCCGATATGCTCGATCAGCACGCCCGAAGCGAGCAGCGCCCACCAGGCGACCAGCACCTCGCTCAGCGGCGGAAAGAAGATGCGGTTCAGCCAGCCGAGTCGGGGCGCGATCTCCCACAGCAGGAAGAACAGGCCGAGCAGCGGCACGCCATAGAGGAACGTGCCGTGGCTTGCTTTCTTGCTCCGGATCTTGGCGCTGGCCTTGATGGCCGGGACCCTGGCGGCGGCTACCGTTTCGCCAGCGCCGGCAAACAGGTGGAGCGCTCCCGCGGAGCCAAACTTCTCGGTCAGATAGGCCATTGGTCCAGCTCCTCAGTGACTGAAGGCTGGCGACAGGGTCCAGTCCTTCTGCGCCTTGTTGACCTCGTCGCGCAGCACGTCCCAGACGCGGGCGCGATATAGATTGAATTCGGCGCTGGCGCGGATGTCGCCGTCGCGCGGTCGTGGCAGGTCGATGTCGATGATCTCTTTCACCGCGCCCGGCCGTGCCGTCATCACCACGACGCGGTCGGCGAGGAAGATCGCCTCGTCGATCGAGTGGGTGACAAAAATCACCGTGGTGTTGATCTTGCCCCAGATCCGCAGCAGCTCGCCTTGCAGAAGCTCGCGCGTCTGCTGGTCGAGCGCCGCGAACGGCTCGTCCATCAGCAGCACTTCCGGGTTGCTGGCCAGCGCACGCGCGATCGCCACACGCTGCTGCATGCCGCCGGACAGCTGGTTGGGAAAACGGTCCTCGAAACCGGCAAGGCCGAACAGCGCCAACAGATGGCGGGCTGTGGCGGTACGCTCGGCCTTGGCCACGCCGCGCACTTCCAGCGCATATTCGATGTTGGCGAGCGCCGTGCGCCAGGGAAACAGCGCATATTGCTGGAAGACATAGCCGGTCTTTGGATCGGGCCTGGTGATGCGCCTGCCGTCGAGCTGGACGTTGCCGCCGGTCGCCTGCGTCAGCCCGCCAATGATATCGAGCAGCACCGACTTGCCCGAGCCGCTCGGGCCGACCAGCGTGATGAACTCGCCCTTGCGGATGGAAAGATCGACGCCGTCGAGCACGGTGACGCGGTCGGTCGCCTCGCCATCCACGGTGACGAACTGCCCCGGCTTGAGCTGGAAGGTCTTGCTGATGTCGCTGACGACGATCCGGTCCATGTTCGGGCGATCCATATCTGTCTCCGATCGGTTCACTGCGCCACGCGGATGCGGTGCGTCGGGTCGAATTCCGAGCCGCCCGCCTTGCCGCGCTTCCAGCCAAGCGCGCGGGCATAGGAGCCGAACATCTGGCGGGCGTCGGCCTGAGCTTCCGTGATGCCGGTCGGCCCTTCGGCGAACTCGGCCACATAAAGCGCGTCGGTCGGGCAATAGATCTCGCAAAGAAAGCAGGTCTGGCAGTCCTCCTGGCGAGCGATCACCGGCACGCCATTGTCGGTCGCGTCGAAGACGTTGGCCGGGCACACCTTGACGCAGATGTCGCATTCGACGCAGCGCGTGGCCGAGACGATCTCGATCATGACGCCAGCTCCGCCAGCCGCTCAGGCGCACCTGCGATGCGGAACGCATCCACACCGGTGATGACCAGCCGGTGCGCGAAGGCCGGGCTCTTGCCCGGCAGATCGGTGCGGCGGTGCATGCCGCGGCTCTCGGTGCGGTGCAGCGCGGCGGCCACGGACCAACGCCCAGCAGCGGCGATCGAAGCTGCCTCTCGGGTACGGACCCGGTCCAGCCCCTCGCCTTGCAGATGGCTGCGCACGTCGCGCCAGACACTCTCCAGCCGCTCGCCGCTTTTCTCCAGGGCCTCGCCAGTGCGGAAGAAATTCTTGTCGAGCGGCGTGACTTCGCTACGCACCGCCTCGATAACTTCGCCCGCCGAGATGTCGGCCCTCGCCGATGATGCAGGACGCAAGCCGGCCTGGCCGAGCGATTGCACCGCGCTGCGGAACGCCTTGCCGGTCCGGCGCTTGGCATGGGTCGAGGCACCTTTGCCGGCCCACCAGCCGCTGGCCAGCGCCCAGGATGAATTGACGGCGCCGCCGCCTGATAGCGCACCGGTCATCATCTCGCGGCTGGCGGCATCGCCGGCAACATAGAGGCCGGGCACGCCGGTGGCGCAATCGTCGGAGACGATGTCGATGCCGCCGGTGCCGCGCACCGTGCCTTCGGCGCGCAAGGTGATACGGAACAGTTCGCTGAACGGATCGATGCCGGCGCGGTCATAGGGCACGAAGCAGTTCGGCTGGCCCTGGCGCAGCCAGCCTTGCAGCGCCGGCTCGGCCTGATCGAGCCGCGCGTAGACCGGGCCGTCGATCAGCGCGCGCGCCACTTCCTCCTCGCGGTCGCCGATGCCGTTACGCAACGGCTCGCCGGTCGGCCCGAGGATCGGCGAGCCGTCCTCGCGATGGAACGAGGCCCAGCGGAACGGCAGGCCCTTGTTCAGCGATGAGCCATAGGGCGCCAGCGTATATTTGCCGGTGAACTCCATGCCCGACAGGCTGGCGCCGGCCTCCGCCGCCATCAGATAGCCGTCGCCGGTCAGCCCGGTCGCGCCGAGGATGCGCTCGCGGAAAGCGCAGCCGCCCGTCGCCAGCACCACCGCGTTGGCGTCGACGCGCCAGTCCTGGCCGATCTGCCGGGCGACACCGGCGGCGCCGACGATGGCATCGCCGTCGGACAGAAGTTCGAGCGCTGGGTGATGGTCGAGCACGGTGACGCCGGCCAACAGCACCCGGCGGCGCATGAAGCGCATGTAGTCCGGCCCGCGCAGATTGGCGATGTAGAGGCGGCCGTCATCCTCGCTCGGAAAGGGATAGCCCCATTCGGACAGCCTGAGCAGATTGCGGTAGGCAGTATCGACGCAGCGCAGCATCCAGCGCGGGTCGGCGAGTTCGCCGGTGCGCTGCCAGCGCCGCTCGACGACGGCATGCCTGTTGTCGCCCGGCGGCACGCACCAGGTGCCGGTGTTGGAGGGCGCGGCGGCGCCGCTGGTACCGAGATAGCCCTTATCGGCCAGCACCACCTTGGCGCCGCTCTCGGCCGCAGCGACAGCCGCCCAGGCCGCTGACGGACCTCCGCCCAGCACCAGCACGTCGGCCTGGAGCAGCAAGCTGTCGGAAGCGGATTTTTGCGGCTTGTGCATGGATACCTGGCGAATGCGTTCGAAGCGGCGCCTGCGCTAAGCGGCGCGGGCGGCGCTGGAGGACCAGACCGGCTCGTTGCCGGCACTCCACTTGATGTTGCAGCCGATCGACGGCACCTGGCTGGCAGCGGGCCTGCCGCCCTCCAGCACCGTGTCGACCGCTGCGCGCAGATCGGCACCGGTCACCGGCTTGCCATTGCCCGGCCGCGCATCGTCGAACTGGCCGTGATAGGCGAGCCGCCGGTCGGCATCGAACAGGAAGAAGTCGGGTGTGCAGGCGGCGCCGTAGGCTTTCGCCGTCTGCTGCGACGCATCCTTGAGATAGGGGAAGGAATAGCCGAATTTTTCGGCCTCTTCGCCGATGCGGGCCAGCGTCTCCTCCGGATGCGCCTCATGGTCATTGGCGTTGATCGCCACCACTTGCAGCCCCTTGCCGGCATAATCCCTGGCGAAAACGGCAAACTGCTCACGGATCAGCACGACGAACGGGCAGCGGTTGGAAATAAAGGCGACGAGCAAGGCCGGCTTGGCGTCGAAATCGACGAGGCGGTGCAGCACGCCTTGCGCGTCGGGCAGCAGGAAATCGGCCGCCCTGGTGCCGAGGTCGATCGGATTGGACTCTGTCTTCGGCATTGATGCGCGCTCCCTTTGTGCAGCCGGTTTTCACAGGCCAAGGTGCGAGCGCCTCGAACGTTCGCAGTTAGTCTATGAATTTAGTATAATTATAGGCTGGAGAGCACATTCACGGTCAACCGCGCGGCTTAGAATATCGTGTCAATGTTTCAGGCCGAGCCGCCAAGTTTGTTCGGGCGGAAGCCGATCCGGAGAAATCCGGACGGACAGGATTTATCAAGCGCAACGGGTTCGACGACGAATTGGTACTGCCCAGCCGAAACGCCTTGCGATTTTCGCGACGTCATTCCCCTTCCGGATAGAGCGCCTTCGCCAGGTCGCGGATCGCATCTGATGTGCGCGGGCCGAAGCCGATCATGTAGGCGCCGTCAAGCACGACCAGCGCCTTGTTGGCCGCCGCCGGCGTTGCCGCCAGCGCGCGGTTGCCGAACACCTGCTCGGGCGTCGGGCCACCCTTGCCGTCGCTCATCATCAGGATGACATCAGGCGCCATCTCGATCAGCTTTTCCTCTGATGCCGCCTTGTAGCCCTGCACGACATCCATCGGGTTGCGGCCGCCGGCGTAGCGGATGATGGCGTCGGCCGAGGTGCCGGCACCGGCTGCGCTCAGCTTCACAAGGCCATGGAAGAACACCACCTTCTTGCGCCGCTCCGGCGGAATATTTGCTGCCAGGTCGGCTGCCGTCTGAAAGGCGGTGAGCACCTCGGTGGAAACCACCTTGCCCTTGTCCTCGAGCCCAAGGCTGGCGGCGATCAGTGTGATCTTGCGCTCGATGCCTTGCGGGGTGTTGTCCTGCGGGACGAAGACGATCGGGATCGCCAGCGACTTCAGCACCTCGACCGCCTCCGGCGGCCCGCTGTCCTCGGCCGCCAGGATCAGATCGGGACGCAAGCTGGCCAGCCCCTCGACCGAAAGCTGGCGGCGGTAGCCGACATTGGGCTTCCCGGTTACGGATGGCGGATATTTGCTGCCGCGATCGACGGCGATGATCCGCTCGCCGGCGCCGAGCGCGTGCACGATCTCGGTGACGTCGGAGCCGAGCGTCACGATTCGGGTCGCCGCGCCCGGCACGACGCTTCGCCCCAGCGCATCGACAACCGTCTCGGCGGCCAGCGCCTTGAAGCCGCAGGAAGGCGCCAGCACCGACAGCGCCAGAAGCAGCACCGCCGCGATCCTGCCCGGTTGCAACCAGCCGATCCTCTTGCCATCGCCCACACTTCCGACCATGCCGCTGCTCCCGTGCCAAATGCTTCTCGATGACGGTCGGCTATAAATTTAAAGTTGACTTATGTCATCATGTTTTAATATGTGACCCCTGCCCCGACCCGCCTGGTCGAGGGATTCTCGATCATGCCAGCCAAGGCCCTTCAGCCACCGCCAGCAGTTTTGCTTTTGCTTGGGGGCTGCATGACTATGACAACGACAACAAACACGACCTTGATGGCGAGCACCGCGCTCGCCTTCGTGCTCGGCCTCTGCGCCGTGCCTTTTGCCAACGCGCAGGAACAGGACCAGGAGAAAAAGGCCGCCGCCAAGGCCGGCCGCCTGGCGCCGGCCAATCCCGCGCAGAACCAGCCGGCGACCATGCTCGACGTGATCACCATCTCGGCGACGATGATCAAGACGGCGGTGATCGAATCGATGGCCGCCATCAGCGCCATCGATCAGGACGAACTCGACCGCATCCAGCCCGACACCGCCGCCGACATCTTTCGCACCACGCCGGGCGTCGCCGCATCGATGAATGGCGACGACCCGGCGACCGCCATCAACATTCGCGGCCTGGAGCAGTATGGCCGCGTCGTCGTAACGCTCGACGGCGCCCGGCAGGATTACTGGCGCGTCGGCCACGGCTCTGGCTCGTTCTACGTCGAACCCGACCTGATCAAGGAAGCCACGGTCATTCGTGGCCCGGTGTCTAATGCCTATGGTTCAGGCGGCATCGGCGGCGTTGTTTCCTTCGAGACCAAGGACGCCGGCGATTTCCTTAAAAAGGACGAGCGCTGGGCGCTGAGCGAAAAGCTCGGCTATGAGGACAATGGCGACGGCTTCACCACCAGCACTACCGGTGCCTATCGTTTCAGCGACGATGCCGACATCATCGGCAACCTCATCTACCGCAACCGCGACAGCTATACCGACGGCAATGGCGAAACCGTGCCATGGACCGGTGAGCGGGTGACCAGCGGTTATCTGAAGACGACTCTGCGGCCGGCCGATGGCCACGAGCTGAAGCTCGGCGCCATCCTGCAGCGCTACAACGACCAGATCACCGGATCGAGCGGCTCGACCTCGCCGACGCTGAGCCGCTACGACACCAACACCACCAACCAGACCTACACCGCCGCCTATACCTGGAAGCCCGACGACAACGCGCTGATCGACTTCAGCGCCAATGCCTATCACAACCGCACCCGCGCCGAGCAGACGCAGGTCGCGCCCGCCTCAGGGATCGGCAATTTCCGTTTCTATGATGTCGCCACCTCGGGCTTCAACGTGAAGAACTCCTCGCGCTTCGACGCCTGGGGGCTGGCCCACACGCTGACCTACGGACTCGATTACTACTATCTCGAAGCCTCCTCGGAAGCGGCGCATTTCGGCGCTGGCCAACAGCAGGGCTATGGCGGCTTCCTGCAGTGGCAGGGCGATTACGAGGACTGGCTGCAGGCCATAGCTGCGATGCGCTATGACGGCTACCAACTCGATGGCGAGACGCGCATCCCGTCGCCACAGGAAGCCTCGATCTCCGGCGATCGCTGGTCGCCGCGCCTCACCGTCGGCGTCACGCCGTTTGACGGCTTTCAGCTCTATGGCACCTACTCCGAAGGCTACCGGGCGCCTGGCCTGCAGGATGTCTTCCGTGGCGGCGGCGCGCATGGCGGCGGCGACACCTATCGGCCCAATCTCCTGCTGCAGCCCGAAACGGCGAAGAGCTGGGAAGCCGGCATCAATGTCAAATACGATGATTTGCTGACGCCGGGCGACCGGTTGCGCGCCAAGCTCAACGTCTTCCACACCGACGTCGAGGACTATATCGACGTCGACCTCACCGTCCTGCCGCGCACGGCAATCAACATCGGCGACGCCCGCCTGAAGGGCGTCGAGGCCGAGATGGTCTATGACTACAACTGGGGTTTCGTAAACCTCGCCGGTGCGCTGATCAACGCCAAGGTCGTCAGCGGCGTCTATTCCGGCCAGGCGCTGAACAACACGCCGCTCGACCGCTTCTCGGCCACAATCGGCTTTCGCATGCTGGAGGACCAGCTCACGGTCGGCGCGCAATATCTCAGCGTCGGCAAGATCACCCGCACCAGCCGCACCAATCCCAACGCCGTGCCGATTGTCGACGACGCCTTCGATCTGGTCAATGTCTTCGCCAACTGGCGCGTCAACGACAACCTCAAGCTCGATTTCGGCGTCGATAACATCTTCAACACCGCCTACACCGACCCGCAAAGCGCATGGTCGACCTCGGCAGCAACCGAACAGGGCAAGGGCCGCACCTTCAAGGTGGCCCTCACCGGCAGGATCGGAGGCTGACAATGAACGAAGCATCGGTGCGTGAACTGGCCTGCGAGGCGCGGCTCAACCTGAGGCGTCTGCCGGACTACATGGACAGCATTTCAGACAGGCTGCGGAGCTTCGAGGCCGATGCCTCGCATGAGGGAAAGCGCATCGATTTCCGCTTTGCCTTCGGCGGGGCCTCTTTCGACATGGAACGGCTGGTGATGCGGGCCAATGCTGCCGACCGCGACGGGCTCGCCCGTATCAAGGACCTGCTGGCCACAGCCGTACAGGTCTACGCCAAGGAGGAAAACCCCGAGATCGTCTGGACCGGCGATCTCTCAGGCGAAACCAGCCTCGCCCAGTTCCGCGAGATGGTGGTGACGGATATTCGCGACCTCACCCCGCACATGCGCCGCATCCGGCTGGCCGGCGAGGATCTCAGCCGTTTCGCCAAATTCGGCGGCATGCATATCCGCATGCTGTTTCCGACCAGGGAGGTGCCCGATCCGCTGTGGCCGGTGCTCGGCGGCAATGGCTTGCCGGTCTGGCCCGCCGACGACCGGCGTCCGGTGGCGCGCGTCTACACTATCCGGGCGCTGGACGTGGCCAGGGGCATCATCGATGTCGACTTCCTCGTCCATCCCGGCGAGAGCGTTGGCTCCGCCTGGGCCATGCGGGCAGCTCCCGGCACGAAAGTCGGCATCATGGGACCGGTCGGCCGCCCGGTGCGGCAGGCGGAGTGGTACGTCATGGGCGCCGACGAAACCGGCCTGCCGGCGCTGGCGCGGCTGCTGGAGACGCTGCCGGCCGAGACAAAGGGCGTCGCCTTCGTCGAGATCGCCAATGATGGCGAAAGGCAAGCGATCAACAATGCCACGGGCATCGAGTTGCATTGGCTGACAAGGAACGGCGTGCCGGCGGGCGAGGACAGACTGCTGGCCGAGGCTGTCCGCTCGGTGGCGTGGCCGCAAGGCGGCTCGGCCTTCGGCTGGTTCGCCGCGGAAGCGACCGCCGCCAAGGTCGTTCGCGAATATTGGCGCGGCACGCTGGGGCTCGGCCGCGATGAGACGTTGGCGGCTGCCTATTGGCGGCGTGGCTCTGCCGGATTGATGGCGGGGTGAACTCTGATGATCGGCCCGCCGTCTTTGCCGATGCCGATAACAATTTGATCACCGGAGACAAGGTTCGAAATATCGCACACCACCAGCGGCATGCGGATCTCGTAAAGAAATTCGGCAACGATGGCGCCCACCGCCAGGATCGGGTCCGGCCGCTCCAGAAGAATCCCGGCTGGCGCCGTGCCTCTGCGGATCGCCTCGGCCAGCACCGAGGATGAAGACGACGAGCCGCGCCCGCTCGGCATGACCAAAATCCTGCCGGCGACATTCTGGCCGAGACCGGGATGCGAATGGTCTGTTATGTCGCCCGTCTCGGCATCGATGCCGCCCCAGAAGCTCAGCGGTTGCGAATACACCAGCGCCTGGCCCCTGGCTTCGCCGGCCAACTGGAAGATGCCGGTTCGTTCCACCGGTCGCGTCATGAGGCGCTCCGCACGACATGCCCGGCAGCAGCAGAGCGGATGCAATCCTCCATCTCGGCGAAGGCGACGGACACGCCGATATTGCCCGGCGCGTAATGCGCCCATTTGCCGGAATTGGTCATGACCACGCCGTCGAGGCGTTCCAGGATCGATGTGACATAGGTGCAGGTGTCGGCGACCGGAATCAGGCCGAACGCCTCCATGCCATCAAGCGCGCCCTCCTCCTGCAGCCGCGTCAACGTCGCACGCCCAGTGTTGACGTAGATCGGGATGCGCCTTCCGGGTGCTGCCTCGCGCAGCAACGGCAACAGCCGCATCCATTCCGCATGCGAAAAATGCGGAGTGCCGAGCGACACGGCCGCCAGCGGCGCGCCATCGGACACGCCAGACAGCTTGGCCAGCGCATGGTCGATATCGGCGCGGGTGATACGGATCGTCTCGTCAGGCGCATGGCTCTGGAACGCCTCATCGAGGATCCTGGCTTCGGGCGTGATGCCGACCGCATGGAACAGCGCCACAGCACCCGTCGTTGCAGCCGCCGCACCCAGCGCCTTCAGCTGGTCCTCGTCACGCGGCCGCGGCAGACCGGCAATCACCGGAACGCGGTCGCCACTCGCTTGCCCTATGATTAGCCCGACGCCGACGAAAAGGCTGTCACTCAGCTCGCCGTCTGGAACATCCAGTTCGAACAGGATCCGGCCGCGCCGGTTCTCGCTCAGATGCAGGCCCCAGGCCGGCGCGCGGCCGGTCATGGCGCAGCACAGATCGATGAAATCGCCATAGCGGTTGGTGCGCGCGCCGATCACCGAATTGGCAAAGACGATGGCGTTGGACTCACCCCAGGCGATCTGCTGGCCAAAGCTTGGCCGAAAGCGCGTCTGGTAGGGCGCGCAGGTGAAGGTCGCCTGGCAGCCGAGTTCCAGATGCGCCTTCATCAGCCGCCGCGCCGGCACCTCTTCCGCTAGGGGCATCTTGACCATGCCGGGATGGATGAGATCGAACG
>NZ_RZPQ01000190.1:0-8631 GCF_003999135.1 Mesorhizobium sp. M7A.F.Ca.CA.004.06.1.1
AGCCGGCGGCGGCTACGGAATCTGGCTGAACAAGGATGCCTTCGGCAAAATGCTTGGGCTTGGCGGCAATCAGGTCGCCAAGACCGAGCCGGTGAAACCAGCGCCTGCCAAGCCGGCAACCGATGCCGCGGCAACGCCTCCGGCGCCCGCGGCTGGCGGCACGGAGGCCGAAAGCACGAAATTCACGCAGCGGCTGACGCCGCAGGGCAGTGAAGTCGACCCGGGTCCGGCCGGTGGCCAAAGCGGCATCGGCGAAGGCGAATCGGTCGCCGCGCTGACCACGCCGCCCTCGGCGACGAACGCACCGGCGATTTCCGCTCCGGCCGCAGGCACACCTGCCGCGGCAGCGCCCCCCGCTACAGGTGCCGCCCCCGCAACGCCGCCTGCCAACGGAGCTGCCCCGGCAGCGCCGCCCGATGCTGCCGGCACGCCGCCCGCACCGGCAGCTGCGCCTGCGGAAACCGCTCTGCCTGTCGGCCAGAAGGCGATCTTCTACGAGGAGCGCACCAGCACCGCCCAGGGCTCCGCCGAGCCCGGCAATATCGTCTGGTCGCTGGTGCAGGAATCGCCCGGTGGCGACCTGCCGCCGGAGCCGGCGATCCGTGCCGAGGCCACCATTCCCGGCAAGGACATCCAGTTGCGCATGACCATCCGCCGCAACACCGATCAGACACTGCCGGCCAGCCATATCATCGAGATGATCTTCCTGACGCCCGACGGTTTCGAGGGCGGCGGTGTCGACAACATCCTGCGCGTCGCCATGAAGGGTTCGGAACAGGATGCCGGCAGCCCGTTGATCGGCATTCCGGCGAAGATCGCCGACGGCTTCTTCCTCGTCGCGCTCAACGATACCAAGGCCGACGAAGACGCCAACATGACCCTGCTTCGCGGCCAGGACTGGATCGACGTACCGGTCGTCTACAAGACCGGACGGCGGGCACTGCTGACCATGGAAAAGGGCATTCCCGGCGAGAAGGTGTTCGACGAGGCGATCAAGGCCTGGCAGGCCAAGACGGCTGGCTGAGAAGGAGCAGTTCAGAAGCCTTGGAACAGCATGTCGAGCGCGGCGACGATGTCGTCGTGGTGCCTGGAAAGGCTTCCCTCTGGATCCGGCAATTCCGAGGCAGAGAAGGCTGACATAAACTGGGTGACCATCACATGATCTTTGCCGTTTATGGTGAAGGTCGGGTTTAATCGGCGACCAGGAACCGGGGCTATCTTGGGCGGCATCAGCGGAATGATGATCCTGGTGCTTAGTCCTTCAAGAAGGTCTGATTGCACGTCGAGAAGATAACCGCCGCCCGCGGCATTCCTATAGAAATCATAACGCGCCATCAGAACGGCCGGTGTTTGGCCAGTGGCAGTCCGTTGCGTCTGACATACTCATTGGAGCTGTCGATGGCTTCCTTATTTTCTTCCTGCCATCGGCGCGTTTTTTCTGCCGAGATTGCTTTTGCAATGCCCTCTTCGGCGGCGCGTGAGATATTGATGCCCAAAGCTTTCGCATCGCTGATCAACCGAGAGTCGATGGACGTATTCACAGATTGTCGCTGAGGTTTTGACGTCGATTGAAGCATAAAGATGGCCTCCTTTTATGCGCCTAGATTATGCGCATAAAAGCCCCCACGCAATCCTTCACCCTTCCATTTCCTCGCGCAACATCTCCAGCTCCAGCCATTCTTCCTCGAGCGCCGCCAGCGTAGCGCGCTCCTTGTCGAGGGCGGCGATCGTCTTTTGGAACGAGGCCGGGTCGCGCTCGTAATAGGCCGGATCGGCGATGTTGTTCTCCAGCCTTGAGATCGAAGCCGTCACAGCCTCGATTTTCTTGGGCAGCGATTCCAGCGCGAATTTCTGCTTGAACGACAGTTTCTTCGCTGGCCCCTTTGGCGCGGCCGCTTCACTCTTGGCCGTCACTGGCGCTTCGCCGTTTTCGGCCTTCGCGCGCGCCTTGCGGTCGTCCAGCCTGGTGCCGCCGCGCTGCGCCAGCATGTCGGAGTAGCCGCCGGCATATTCGATCCAGTGGCCGTCACCATCCGGTGCGATCAGGCTGGTCACGGTGCGGTCGAGGAAATCGCGGTCGTGGCTGACCAGGATGACGGTGCCGGCAAAGCCAGCGACCAGTTCCTGCAGCAGTTCCAGCGTCTCCATATCGAGATCGTTGGTCGGCTCGTCGAGCACCAGAAGGTTTGCCGGCCGCGCCAGCACGCGCGCCAGCAAGAGCCGTGCCCGCTCGCCGCCGGACAATTCGCGCACCGGGGTGCGTGCCTGCTCCGGCTTGAACAGGAAATCCTTCATGTAGGAGACGACGTGGCGCTGCTCGCCATTGATGACGAGGTTCTCGCCGCGCCCGTCGGTGAGATATTGCGCCAGCGTCTCCTGCGGGTCGACCGCCTCGCGCTTCTGGTCGAGCGTGGCGATCTCCAGATTGGTGCCGAGCCGCACCGAACCGGCGTCCGGCTTCATCTCGCCGGTCAGCATCTTCAAGAGCGTCGTCTTGCCGGCGCCGTTCGGCCCGACCAGGCCGACGCGATCGCCGCGCTGGATGCGGGTCGAAAACCCCTTGACCACGGTTAGATCGCCAAAGCTCTTCTCGATGTTCTTCGCCTCGATCACCAGCTTGCCGGACTCGGCGGCGTCGCTCGCCACCATGGTCGCCGACCCTTCGGCACCGCGATGGCCGCGAAAACGCTGGCGCATGGTCTGCAACTCGCCGAGCCGGCGCATGTTTCGCTTGCGCCGCGCCGTCACGCCGTAGCGCAGCCAATGCTCTTCGCGAACGATCTGGCGGCCGAGTTTATGCTGCTCGCGCTCTTCTTCCTCCAGGACTAGGTCGCGCCATTCCTCGAAATGACCAAAGCCCTTGTCCAGCCTGCGGGTCTGGCCGCGATCGAGCCAGATGGTGGCGCGCGACACACGTTCGAGAAAGCGGCGGTCGTGCGAGATGACGATCAGTGCCGAGGAGGTGCGGATGAGTTCTTCTTCCAGCCATTCGATGACCGAGAGGTCGAGATGATTGGTCGGCTCATCGAGCAGCAGGATGTCTGGCTCCGGCGCCATGACGCGGGCAAGGGCAGCACGCCTCGCCTCGCCGCCCGACAGATCGTTCGGACGTTCCTCACCCGACAGTCCGAGATGCTCCATCAGATAGCTGGCGCGGTAGGGATCGTCGGCAGGGCCAAGCCCGGCCTCGACATAGGCGCGGACAGTGGCAAAGCCCTCCATGTCGGGCATCTGCGGCAAATAGCGGACAGTTGCCGAAGGCTGGCGGAACACCTCGCCGTCCTGCGGCTCGATCAGGCCAGCGGCGATCTTCAGCAGGGTCGACTTGCCCGACCCGTTGCGGCCGACCAGTGCGATCTTGTCGCCGGCCGAAGCCGTCAAGGCGGCGCCGTCGAGCAGCGGCGTGCCGCCGAAGGTCAGTTTTATCCCGTCGAGGTTGAGAAGAGGCGGGGCCATGTCAGCTTTCAGGTAAGGGATAGGGATGAGCGAGCAGCATCGCGCGGCCATGGCCGAGCGCGATTTCGAGGCGGCCCTTGATCTCGTTGGAAATGGTCAGCGACGAACCGAAGGCCACCTTGACGTGGTTCAGCGGCCATTTGGCGCCGGTGACGGTCAACCCGGCAAGCTCGGAAAAGCCGAGCACCGAAAACAGCGTGCCATCGGCATAGTCGAAGCCGGCCGTTCCGCGCAGCAGGGGAATGCCTTCCTGGGCGCCGCTGGTCAGGAGCACATCGGTCCCTGCTTCGGCCAGGCGCAAGGCAAGCGCCAGATGCAGGAAAGCGTGGTCGGCTCGCTTGCCGCCGAAAGCACCTGCTAGCACCAGGCGGGTCGCGCCGCGCTCGAGTGCGGCGGCGATGGCCAGTTCGCCATCGGTCTGGTCCTTTTCCGCCGGGAAGGTCCGGCGAGGCACGGAAGCGAGATCGTCAGGCAGCTTGGCTGGCACGGAATCAAAATCACCCACCCACAGCTCCGGGACAAGGCCGAGCAGCCGTGCATGGCCGATGCCGGCGTCGGCGGCGATGACGCGGGAGCCTTCGACCTGACGGTCGAGCCGTGGCGTGCGGATGAGATCGCCGCCAAGCAGGATGGTGAATGTGCTCATATCGTGTGGCCCTTACCAGCCCGGCACGGGAAACGGAAGGCGGCAAACTCCCACTTGCGTGGCGGATCGGCCCGGCCTATGTGTCGAAACGCTCTAACGGGGTGCCGGACGCGATCTTCGCGGACCGGCTGAGAGGCAGTCTCGCCAACCCGCTGAACCTGATCCGGTTTGTACCGGCGGAGGGATTAGACGTTTCGGACAGTCCGACGCCTCAATTCCTTTCAATTCGAACGAAGGAGGCGCCGATGCGCACGCTTTTATACGCTCTTGTTTCAGCAACGGTCGTGGCCTTGTCCGGACCGGCCTTGGCCAAGGACAAGCTCACCGTCTACACCTATGAGAGTTTTACCGCCGACTGGGGTCCGGGTCCCGTGGTGAAGAAGGCGTTCGAGGCCGAATGCGGCTGCGATGTCGAGTTCGTCTCGGTCGCCGACGGCGTCGCGTTGCTCAACCGCGTCAGATTGGAAGGCGCATCGACCAAGGCCGATATCGTGCTTGGCCTCGACACCAATCTCACCGCCGATGCCAAGGCCTCAGGCTTGTTCGCGCCGCATGGCGGCGTAACTGATGTCAACGTGCCGGGTGGCTGGAGCGACGATACTTTTGTCCCCTTTGACTACGGCTATTTCGCTGTCGTCTACGACACCGAGAAGCTGAAGAACCCGCCGAAAAGCCTGAAAGAGCTGGTCGAAGGCAGTGCCGACGACAAGATCGTCATCCAGGATCCACGCACCTCGACGCCGGGCCTCGGCCTGCTTCTGTGGGTCAAGTCGGTTTATGGCGACAAGGCGCCGGAGGCCTGGGCCAAGCTCAAGCCGAAGGTGCTGACCGTGACGCCGGGCTGGAGCGAGGCCTATGGGCTGTTCACCAAGGGCGAGGCGCCGATGGTGCTGTCCTACACGACGTCGCCGGCCTATCACATGATCGCCGAGAACACCGGGCGCTACCAGGCGGCCTCCTTCGAGGAGGGCGAGTATCTGCAGATCGAGGTGGCGGGTATCACCACGACGGGAGCCAAGAATCCGCTGGCGGCCAAGTTTATGGCCTTCATGACCGGGCCTAAATTCCAGGATGCCATTCCCGAGACCAACTGGATGTTCCCGGCCGGCAAGACCGACAAGCCGCTCAATCCGGCCTTTGATAAACTGGTCAAGCCGACCAAGACCTTGCTGTTCAGCCCGCAAGAGGTCGCTGCCAATCGCAAGGCCTGGGTCGATGAATGGCTTGCGGTGATGAGCAAGTAGGGCGCGAGCCGCGTCGCATGTTTGCGCCAAGCCGCCCCCCTCTGGCCTGCCGGCCATCTCCCCCTCAGGGGGGGATATCGGCAGCTTTATCGCCTCTCTTAGTCCTGCCACTCTTGAGAATAGCGAAGGCGGCTGAGTGCGCAATCTCCCCCCTTGAGGGGGAGATGTCCGGTAGGACAGAGGGGGGTGGGCTGGGCCTTCGCCAGATATTCCCCTCGATCAATACCCGTCGCAGGGTTGGATAGCGCGAGATGCGTACGCGCCATCCAGCCGATCCCCGCGTCAGCGCCGGCATTGTCGCGCTTGCCGCGATCGCGCTGCTGATCGGCGGCGCGTTTGCCGGCCTGCTTTTCGAGGGCGCCCACGATTTCTCGGGCGCCTGGGCAGCCTTCGATCCCTATCTGCTTCGCGTCATTCGCTTCACGCTCTGGCAAGCGGCGCTCTCGACGCTGCTTTCGGCCATCCCGGCGCTGTTCGTGGCGCGGGCTCTGTCGCGACATCCACGTTTCTTCGGCCGCGCCTTCATCCTGCAGATCTTCGCCGTGCCGTTGGCGCTGCCGGCTATTGTCGCAGCGCTCGGCATTCTGGCGCTTTATGGCCGTGCCGGCTATTTCGCCGGCGTGCTTGCCCTGATCGGCGGCGGAAGCTGGCCGGGTATCTATGGCCTGTCCGGCATCCTCGTCGCCCATGTCTTCTTCAACCTGCCGCTGGCGACGCGGCTGTTCCTCGAGGCGCTGCAGACCATACCGGCCGACCAATGGCGGTTGGCGAGCCAACTCGGCATGGCGGCGCGGCCGGCGTTCCGGCTGATCGAATGGCCAACGCTGCGCGCCGCATTGCCCGGCGTCGCCGGGCTTGTGTTCATGCTCTGCATCACATC
Source organism: Mesorhizobium sp. M7A.F.Ca.CA.004.06.1.1 (assembly GCF_003999135.1). Lineage (NCBI taxonomy): Bacteria > Pseudomonadati > Pseudomonadota > Alphaproteobacteria > Hyphomicrobiales > Phyllobacteriaceae > Mesorhizobium > Mesorhizobium sp. M7A.F.Ca.CA.004.06.1.1. The sequence goes on from NZ_RZPQ01000190.1 coordinate 6,227, forward strand.
CTTCACGATCGTGCTGACGCTCGGCGGCGGGCCGGCCGCGACGACGCTGGAGGTCGGCATCTACCAGGCGCTGCGCTTTGATTTCGATCCCGCGCGGGCCGTTACACTGACGCTGTTGCAGATTGCCCTGACCTTTATCGTTGTGCTGGCCCTGACGCGCCTGGGCGCCAATGTGGTCGGCGACACCAATTTGCCGGTCGCGCAACGTCGGTATCTCTCAGTCCATCGGAGCGAGACCTGGTTGAACGCGCTACTCATCATCCTGGCGCTGCTGTTCGTCGTTGGGCCGATGGCGGCAACCGTGATGGCCGGGTTGGGTGCGGATCTCGGCCGGTTGGCCGGTGAGGCCACTGTCCGGCAGGCAACGCTGACCAGCGTGGTGCTGGCCTTCCTGTCGGCACTGCTCTCGGTGATGCTGTCGCTGGCGCTGACCATGGCGCGGCGGGCACTGGCGCTGAACCGCCGTGCCGGCGCAAAGACACTGCTCGAACACGCTGCCGATACAGGCGCCGGCTTTGTCCTTGTCGTGCCGCCGATCGTCGTCGGCGCCGGCTGGTTCCTGTTGCTGCGCCATGCCGGCGATGTCTTTGCCATCGCCCCGGTCATGGTCGTCACCGTCAACGCGGTGATGGCGATGCCATTCGCCCTGCGCGCCGTGCGTCCCGCCTATGATGCGGCGAGCGAGCGTCACGAACGGCTCTGCGCACAGCTCGGCATTGCGGGCTGGAACCGGCTGATGCTGGTCGACTGGCCGTCGCTGCGGCGCCCGCTCGCCACGGCCTTCGCTTTCGCCATGGCGCTGTCGCTGGGCGATCTCGGTGTCATTGCCCTGTTCGGCAGTGATTCCGTGCAGACATTGCCCTACCTTCTTCTGGCACGGATGGGCAGCTACCGCACCGAGGATGCCGCCGGCCTGGCACTGCTGCTCGGCCTCGTCTGTCTCGCGTTGATCGTGGCGGCGCACTGGCTGGGAAGGGAGAAGGTCCGCGATGCGTGAGAGGGCGGCCAGCAGGCTCGAGAAGGGCGCGCCGGTGCGGCTGGACAAGGTGTCGTTCAGTTATGGTGAGGTGCCACTTGTCTTCGACGTCGAGTTCGCCACGGCGAAGATCACCGCCATCATGGGTCCGAGCGGTTCGGGCAAGTCGACGCTGCTCAATCTGGTCGCCGGCTTCGAGACCCCACAGTCGGGCCGCGTGCTGATCGGCGGGGCCGATGTCAGCGCCGAGCCGGCCTCGGCGCGGCCGGTGTCGATGGTGTTCCAGGAGAACAATCTCTTCGCGCATCTTTCCGTCGAGCAGAATGTCGGGCTCGGTCGCTCGCCCTCCCTGGGACTGACCGAGGCGGACCGCGCCGCGGTCGCCGAGGCGCTTGCGCGCACCGGTCTCGCGGGCAAGGAGAAACGCCTGCCGCGCGAGCTCTCCGGGGGCGAACGCCAGCGCGTCGCACTGGCCCGCGTGCTGGTGCGCGACCGACCGGTGTTGCTGCTCGACGAGCCATTCGCTTCGCTCGGACCCGCTTTGCGCGACGAGATGCTGAATCTGGTTGCTGCCGTTCATGCCGAACGCGCCATGACGGTGCTATTTGTCACCCACCAGCCCGAGGATGCACGCCGCATCGGCGAGCACATGGTGTTTGTCGACAATGGGTTGGTGGCCGCAACCGGCAAGGCTGATGATTTCTTTACCGGGGCTGGTCCGGAGGCGTTCCGGCGCTATATCGGCGCGGGTGCTGGATATTCCACATCACGCGATGTTGCCCGGAAGCGGACATAATTTACGGTCAAACCGGCTCCAGGCGATGTGGCGTTTGCTTGCCATGACCGGGGGAGTGTGGCTAGGTCGCCCTACCGGTCCGGCACAGGCCGTGATTTGCCTGCAGTATCCGCCGCCCGCCCTAAGGGACGGGCAACGGATGCAGCAGCAGTTTGAGATAGCGCATGACACGTTCCGAAGATCGCCCCCGATTTTCGTGGTCATGCGCCGGGACCCGAAAGGAAGCCGTTCTGGCGATCGGCGCTAACACATTGGGAATGAAACCGCTGGCGCGTTTTCTCGCGCTGGCCGGTTTTGCCGTGGCGTTGGCAAGCTGCCAGATGTTCACGCCGCCGGAAGTTCAGGAATCCGGCTTCCAGCCTTCCGACAAGCCGATCACAGTGGACAATGTCGGCGCCAACAACAAGCTCGCCGAATTGGCCAAGGCGCAGCACCCGCGCATCCTGGCGACTTACGGCGGTGAATATTCCGACCCCAAGCTCGAGCGAATGGTCGCCAAGGTGGTCGGTAGTTTGACGGTGGTGTCCGCCAACCCGACACAGACCTATCGCATCACCATTCTAAATTCGCCCAACGTCAACGCATTCGCGCTGCCGGGCGGTTATCTCTACATCACCCGCGGCCTCCTGGCGC
>NZ_RZPQ01000191.1:0-8621 GCF_003999135.1 Mesorhizobium sp. M7A.F.Ca.CA.004.06.1.1
GGTCGTGAGGATTGCCTCGCGCTCGAGAGATAGCAACAAAAGGCAGACAAGGGAGAGTTCAACCATGAAGAAATCGCCGAAAGTCGTCATCACCTGTGCGGTCACCGGTTCGATCCACACGCCGACGATGAGCCCGTATCTGCCGATAACGCCGTCCGAGATCGTCGACGCCGCCGTCGGAGCAGCCGAAGCCGGAGCGTCGGTGATCCATCTGCATGCCCGCGATCCGGAGACCGGCAAGCCTACCCCTGATCCAAAGCTGTTTATGGATTTCCTGCCGCGCATCAAGCAGCAGACCGACGCCGTGATGAACATTTCCACCGGCGGCGGGCTGAAGATGACCCTCGAAGAGCGCCTTGAAGCCGCGCACGCTTCGAAGCCGGAACTCTGCTCGCTCAATATGGGATCTATGAATTTCGCCCTGCACCAAATCGCGCCGAAATACACCGACTGGAAGTACGACTGGGAGAAGGGCTACCTGGAAGACACAAAGAAGGGCATCGTCTCCAACACGTTCGAGCAGATCGAGCGTATCATCGTCGAAGTCGGCCAGGCCTACGGCACGAAGTTCGAGTTCGAGTGCTACGATGTCAGTCACCTCTACACGCTTGCGCACTTTCTAGACCGCAAGCTGCTGAAGCCGCCGCTTTTCGTCCAGACGATCTTCGGGCTGCTGGGCGGAATCGGCGCCGACCCAGAAGACATGATGCACATGCGCAGGACGGCTGATCGGCTGTTCGGAGACGATTATCTCTGGTCGATCCTTGCCGCGGGCAAGCACCAGATAAATCTCTGCACGATGGGCGCGATCATGGGCGGCAATGTACGGGTCGGTTTGGAAGACAGCCTCTATGTCGGCAAGGGCACGCTCGCTAAGAGCAATGCCGAACAGGTTGCCAAGATAAAGCGCATTCTCAACGAGTTGTCGCTCGAAATCGCGACGCCCGACGAAGCCCGTCAACTGCTGGATCTCAAGGGCGCAAACGAGGTCGGGTTTTGACGCCCGGCATCGAAACCTATGTCGGCGTCGTGCATCCTTGGATGTGCGACGCGATGGGCCATCTCAACGTTCGTCATTATGTGGCCATGTTTGATGACGCCAGTTTCCAGTTTCTGGGCAGGATTGCCGATCCTCGTTTGACGCCGACCCTCGGCTGGGCGGATGTAAGGATGGAGATCGACTACGTGCATGAAACCGCGGCGGGAACCCTGGTCACCGTTCGCAGCGTTATAGAAAAGCTTGGGAAATCGTCGCTGACTTATCTACATGAAATGCGCGGCACGCTGGATGGAGTCCTGCATGCGCGCATGCGCACCGTAACGGTACGCTTCGATCTTCAAGCGCGGAGCAAGATCGAGATCGAAGGCGAAGCCCGGCAGGCGAGCGCGAAACTCCCGAGGGGTGAAGCCGATACGCGTGGGTGACGGCGAGAATGTCCGGTGACGGCATCGTTAGCCGCATTGGCGTCACTGAGCGAGATGCTGTAGGTCGCTGAAGGCTTCTACTCGCCCTACGAAGGTCAGGTATGCCGCTATCGCACAGGACACCGCATGGGGCAGCCCGCCACAATCGGCCATTGCGTACGATAGTGGCGTTGAAGTGGTAGCGGGAGAGGGACTTGAACCCCCGACCCCAGGATTATGATTCCCGTGCTCTAACCAACTGAGCTACCCCGCCAGGGCGGCGAAAGGCCCGAAATCCGCCTCAAATCGAAAGGCATGTCGGGGGCGTTCGCCAAGGTCGCGCGGATATAAGGTTGGGAGGGTGAGCCTGTCAAGCTTCGAAGCAACCGGCTTGCCGGCTTATCGTCATTATCGAAAAGCTTTGCCATGCGGACATTTGGTTGCCGCCGCCGGGGTTGAGTTCGAAGGGGCACGTCGCTATGTCTCGGCCACGAGTTTTTAGAGTTTGAAACAGATGAAGCCGCGCATAGCAGTCCTCGGTTGCGGATACTGGGGCAGCAACCACATCCGCACTCTCAAGGCGCTCGGCGCGCTGTACGCGGTCTCCGACACCAACCGGGCCCGCGCAGAAGGCTTCGCCAGCGAGCAGGACTGCCTGGCGATCGAGCCGGACCAGTTGTTCGTGCGTGACGATATCGACGCCATCGTCATGGCGCTGCCGCCGCAATTCCATGCCGACCTTGCCGTGCGTGCCGTCACGGCCGGCAAGGACGTGCTGGTGGAAAAGCCGATCGCGCTGACGGTTGCCGACGCCGAGCGTGCGGTGCAGGCGGCCAAGGACAATGGCCGCGTCTTCATGGTCGGCCATGTCCTGCGGTTCCACCCCGCCTTCGAGACGCTGAAAGGGCTGATCGACAAGGGCGAACTCGGCGAAGTCCGCTACATCCACTCGCACCGGCTCGGCCTCGGCAAGTTCCACACAGAGAACGACGCGCTGTGGGACCTGGCGCCGCACGATCTGTCGATGATCCTGGCGATCACCGGCACGGAGCCGATCGAGGTGCGCGGCGAGGGGGCCGCCCTGCTCGACAATCTCAGCGACTTCGCGCATCTGCACATGCGCTTCCCCAACGGCCTGCGCAGCCATCTCTTCACCTCGCGTCTCAATCCCTATCGCGAGCGGCGGCTGACCGTGGTCGGCACCAAGGCGATGGCGGTGTTCGACGATGTCGAGCCATGGGAACGCAAGCTTGCCGTCTACCGCCATGCAGTGTGGCAGGACAGCGGCCAATGGGCCTTCACCACCAATGAGCCATCCTATGTCGCGGTTGCCCAGGGCATGCCGCTGACACGCGAGCTGGAGCATTTCATCCAGTGCATCGAGACGCGTGCCGAGCCGCGCACCAGCGGCGAGGAAGCGATCAGGGTGCTGCGCATCCTGACCGCCGGCACGGTCACCCACACCAAGTCGAATTCCTGAAGCGCGGATTATTTATTCGGCGGGAATCTTATTCGGCAGGTATCTTATTCGGCAGGTATCTGGGCCGGCCTGGCGGCAAGCCGGGTCAGCATCGCCTCGGCCTCGGCGCCACGCTCCGAACGCTCGATGAAGCCGCCGCCGAACACGCGAGCTTCGTTGCCGTCATCGGAGTAGAGCACGCAGGCCTGGCCCGGCGCGATGCCGGATTCGCCGTCGACCAGTTCCACCCATGTGGCACCGGCACGATGATGCAGCACGGCCGGGCGCGGCGGCCGCGTCGAGCGGACCTTGGCGAACAGCTCCAGGCCGCCTGCAGGGACGTCTGTGAGCGGTCCGTCGCCCAGCCAGTTCATATTGCGCAGATAGATCTTGTGCGTCTCCAGCGCCTCGCGCGGGCCAACCACGACGCGAGCGCGGTCGGCATCGAGGTGGACGACGTAAAGCGGCTCGCCGGAAGCGATGCCGATGCCGCGGCGCTGGCCGATCGTGTAGCGCAGGATGCCCTCATGGCGGCCGAGCACGCGGCCGTCGATGTGGACGATGTCGCCCGGATTGGCCGCGGTTGGCTTCAGCTTGGCGATGATGTCGGAATACTTGCCCTGCGGCACGAAGCAGATGTCCTGGCTATCCTGCTTGGCGGCAACCGCCAGCCCCATCTCCTCGGCGATGGCGCGAACCTGCGGCTTCGACAGGCCGCCGAGGGGAAAGCGCAGATAATCGATCTGTGCCTGCGTGGTGGCGAACAGGAAATAACTCTGGTCACGGTCGGCGTCGACGGGCCTGTAGAGCGCGCGGTGGGCGCCGTTGGCGCCGGAACGGATGTAGTGGCCGGTGGCCAGCGCGTCGGCGCCGAGCTCCTTGGCGGTGGCCAGGAGGTCGGCGAACTTCACCGTCTGATTGCAGGAAACGCACGGGATCGGCGTCTCGCCGGCGACATAGCTCTCGGCGAAGGGATCGATGACCGCCTTGCGGAAGCGTTCCTCGTAGTCGAGCACATAATGGGGGATGCCGAGCGTCTCGGAGACACGGCGGGCATCGTCGATGTCCTGCCCGGCGCAGCATGAGCCGGCCCGGTGCGTCGCCGCGCCGTGGTCGTAGAGCTGCAAGGTGACGCCGACGACGTCGTAGCCCTCGCGTTTCAGCAGGCCTGCGACGACAGAGGAATCGACGCCGCCCGACATGGCGACGACGATGCGGGTGTTTTCGGGACGTCCGGGAAGATTGAGACTGTTCATGATGCTTTCGTTCTGCGCGGCGCCTCAATGCCAATGTCGAGAATATAGGTCAAGCTTTACCGGCGCGCCAGCGTGCAGGGCGATTCACCGGTTGCGGCCGATCTCCGCCAGGGGATGCATTTTCCCCGGCAAATCAGCGTTTGCGGGCAGATGTTTCAAATGCCGGCGAAAAGACTAACGCGGCGTTCATGATCCTTACCTAGTCATTAGGGTCTGCTTAGGCAATTTTTAAAGCTGTGGCGGTAACGTGGCGGGGGTTGGGGCTTTGAGTTTTTTGTAGAGAGTACGATGACCGATCTGGTTAGACCGAGAGTCAAATATGTTATCGGGCCTGACGGCAGCCCTCTTACGATTGCCGATCTGCCGCCGACCAATACACGTCGCTGGGTTATCCGGCGTAAGGCGGAAGTGGTTGCGGCCGTGCGCGGCGGGCTTTTGAGCCTGGACGAGGCATGCCAACGCTACAAGCTCACCACCGAGGAATTCCTGTCCTGGCAGGCGTCGATCGACGAATATGGCCTTGCCGGGCTGCGCACGACACGCATCCAGCAATACCGGCACTGACATTGCGAATTTAGACGAAGGGCGCGGCTAACCCCGCGCCCTTCTGTTTTCACCGTTCCCGCTCAGAGCGATAGCACAACCTTGCCGATCGGCTTGGTGGCGAGGAAGGCGTGAGCGGCCCCCGCCTGGTCCAGCGGGAAGCTCTTCGCCACATGGACGGCGAGCTTGTTGGCATCGATCAACCGAGCCAGTTCCACCAGGCCCTCCCTGTCGGGAACGACGGACATACGCTCGACCCGAATGTCTCGCGCGCCGGCCTGGGTCCTGGTGTTGTCGCCGACATCGAGCAATGACACCAAAACGCCGCCACGCCTGAGCACCTTCAGCGAGCGTTGGGCGTGGTCGCCGCCCATTGGATCCAGCACCAGATCGATGTCGCGAACCTTATCGGTGAAATCGCCCTTGGTGTAGTCGATGACCTCGTCGGCGCCGAGTTCGCGGAGGAAATCGAGCTTGCCCGGGCTGACCGTGGCGACAACGTAGGCGCCGCGCGCCCTGGCGATCTGCACCGCCAGATGACCGACGCCGCCGGCTCCTGCATGGACCAATATGCGCTGCCCCGATTTCAGCCCGCCGTGGCGAACAAGCCCTTGCCAGGCGGTGAGGCCGGCCAGCGGCAAGGCGCCTGCCTTGAGGTGGTCCGCGCTCTTCGGCTTCAGTGCGATTTGATCGGCAGGCACGGCAGCCAGCTCGGCATAGGCCGCCGCCTGCTTGGGGAAGCGCGGCATGCCGAACACCTCGTCGCCGATCTTGAAGCCGGTGACGCCGGCGCCGAGTGCTTCGACAGTTCCCGAGATATCCCAACCCAGGATGTAAGGCGGCTCGCCGAGCAAGGGGTAGTAGCCGGCACGGACGGCGCCGTCGACCGGATTGATGCCTGCGGCCTTGACGCGGACCAGCACTTCGCCGGTCTCTGGCGTGGGATCCGGCTGATCGGCGATGACAAGGACGTCGGGTCCGCCGACGGAATTCTGGATAACGGCACGCATTGAGATGTCTCCTGCTTGGTTGGTGCCACTATCATTTGGATAGTAATATCCCCTTGTCCAGTATGTACCTTCCTGATATATACGCACCTCATGGATAGTGAAGATGATTGCGGTTTCGGCTATGATGCGTTCCGGCGGGCGTGTCCTTCGCACACCGTGCTGGAGATGCTGGCCAGCAAATGGGTCTATCTGGTGGTTTGCGCGCTGCGCAAAGGCCGGCTGCGCAATGGCGAGCTTGCCCGGAAGCTCGAGGGCATCACGCCGAAGATGCTGACGCAGACGCTGCGGGTGCTCGAGCGCGACGGCCTGGTGCGGCGCGAGATCTTCCCGGTCATTCCGCCGCGCGTCGAATATGAATTGACCGAGCTCGGCCAGAACCTGGCGGGGCTGCTTACCCAGATCAGGTCATGGGCGGAGCAGCATGCGCCGGATATCAAGGATGCCCGTGCAAGGGCAATTGCCGAGAGTGAAGGGGATTTGGCCGCGTAGGGCGGGTTCATTTTTCCCGCCGGAGCCGCAAGCCGCGACAATGCGCCAGCCTGATGGCGAGCGTTGGTGCGGCAAACCGCCAGGTCTTAGCCGATCATGGCGCTGCGGCCACCGACTTCGGCTTCGCGGATCTTCGTGTCGCGCGATTCCAGCATTTCCGCCTTGGAAAGCTCCGCTTCAGCTTCGCCGAGTAATGATTCGGCGGCGCTTCGCTGCTGGGCGAGGTCGCTTTGGGAATTCCTGAGGTTGTCGCGGCGCAGGCGAGCCGCCTTGGCGAAGGTCGGATAGGCGAAATGGTTGATGTCTGTGATGCCGGCCTTCTTTTCCTCGGCGGTGATCTGAAGCTCCAGCTCGACGGCCATGCGTTCGAACTCGGCGATCATCATGTCGAGCTGGAGCAGCTGCCGCCGCTTCTCATTCACCTGAAACTGTTTCAGCCGAACGAGGTTTTCACGTGACTTCATGATTCGGTACTCCCGGAAACGCACACCCGCACTTATCGTCCAAACCACCTGGAAACGCCCAGGCCGCACCCGTGTCCACCGCCTTTCCCCGAACTATGGGAAACAAAACCCTAAAGTTTTTTGCCGGCGGTAACCATTCGTTTACGGGCATTGTTAATCATACGGGTCAGGACTTAAGGCCGGGTAAAAATTCCGGCCACCGATGCGGAAGCGACGTCGATGAGTCCCTGGAGTCGCTTAGTCCAGGTTGTTAATGTGTTGCATTAGGAATTTGGTTCTGAGATTCGTTATTAGATTCAAGAGGGTGTAGAAAGAGGTTAAAAAATCTGGTACCGTCATGGACGGGAAATTAGGATTTGTTAACCATTCAATGGCAGCCTCTGCACAAGGCAACCACTGCTCCGGGTCCGGACGGGTCGTGAAATGGTCCGGCAGCAGAAAAGGGGAATGAAATGCGTGTTCTGCTGATAGAAGATGACAGTGCAACCGCACAAAGCATCGAACTGATGCTGAAATCGGAAAGTTTCAACGTCTACACGACCGATCTCGGGGAAGAGGGCGTCGATCTAGGCAAGCTCTACGACTACGATATCATTCTTCTCGATCTCAACCTGCCCGATATGTCGGGCTACGAGGTCTTGAGAACGCTTCGCCTTTCCAAGGTCAAGACACCTATTCTCATCCTCTCCGGCATGGCCGGCATCGAGGACAAGGTGCGCGGCCTCGGCTTCGGCGCGGACGACTACATGACCAAGCCGTTCCACAAGGATGAGCTGGTTGCCCGCATTCATGCCATCGTGCGGCGCTCCAAGGGCCACGCCCAGTCGGTCATCACCACCGGCGACCTGGTGGTCAACCTCGATGCCAAGACCGTCGAAGTCGGCGGCCAGCGCGTGCACCTGACCGGCAAGGAATACCAGATGCTGGAGTTGCTTTCGCTGCGCAAAGGCACCACGCTGACCAAGGAAATGTTCCTCAACCACCTCTATGGCGGCATGGACGAGCCTGAGTTGAAGATCATCGACGTCTTCATCTGCAAGCTGCGCAAAAAGCTCGACGCGGCATCGGGCGGTCAGAACTACATTGAAACGGTCTGGGGGCGCGGCTATGTGCTGCGCGAACCGGAAGACATTCGCGTCAGCGCCTGAGCGACGAATCGCTCGAATCTTTTCCATAAAAAACCCGGCTTCGGCCGGGTTTTTGCATGACGGCTGGTAAGGGTCTGTTTTGGGCTGCTGAGCAGGAAACCGTCACGCACTTTTTCTGGAATTGCTCAAGGGTACCGAATCAGGTGCGCTCTTCAAGGTGCGAAAGCGCTCGAGCAGCTGCGGGCGGTTGAACGGCTTCAAGAGATAGCCCTGGGCGCCGGCTCGCTTGGCCCGCATGATCGAAGCAATATCGAGCTCGACCAGGGAAATCAGGATCTGCGGCCTTATCGGGCTCTCCATGGCGCGGACGCGACGGATGAGATCGACCGCCGGTACGTCAGGCAAGGCGCCATCGACGACGATGATGTCGGGCATATCGGCGGCGCACATCTCCAGCGCGTCCAGTCCGCTGGCGGCCTCGATGACAATCATTTCGGAGCCGCCCAGGATGCGTTTTGCAACCTTCCTGATGACGCTTGAATCGTCGACGAACATGCAGCGTTTCATTTCCGGGTCCTCTTTGCCTTCTGGCAGTCCGGTAGCGTCGGGGGCATCCAGGACGCACCATAGGCCAATCTGGTAAAGAAGCCGAAAAGGCGTTAGGTAAAATTTTTACAAAGATAGGCAGGTGCCTACTTTTATTCGCGAATGCTTTGGCGCTGCCTGGACGACCAGACGCATCTCAAGTCGATGAGCTGGAATTACAGATTTCAATGTAGAAATACTTCGCTTTATCGGCTGCGCAATCAGGCCGCAGAAAGCACGATTTCTTCCGGCGTCGCGTGGATCGATATCGTCATGCCGGCTTCGCGCGCCAGAAGCAGCGTGTAGTAGGGCTGCACGGAATG
>NZ_RZPQ01000192.1:0-8611 GCF_003999135.1 Mesorhizobium sp. M7A.F.Ca.CA.004.06.1.1
CGTCGGCAGCGGTGTCGATGATCACCCGCAACTCGTCGCGCAGTTCCTTCAGCACGGACAGGAAGCGATCGGCCGGCAGGTTCTGCGGCGCATGCTCCAGCATGGCGATCGAATTGACCAGGGTGCCGCCCATGCCGTCGTGCAGATTGTGGGAAAGGGATACGCGTTCGGCCAGCCTGGTGTTGGCCAGAATGACCTCATGCTGCTGATGCAGCGTGAGGGCGAGTTCCTCCCTGGCGGTTTCGATCTTGGCCGTGAGTTCATCGTTGAACCCTTCGATGCGGCGCATGTTGGCGACGAAGTTCCAGGCCAGCACCAGCGCCATGCCGACCATCTGCAAGTGGGATGTCAGCGTGACGTAGTAGACATTGCCAAGAAGGATGCCGAAATAGGTCATCAGGTCATGCAGGATGGCCACGATGGTGAGCGCGTTGACGATATGAAGGACGATGTGGTCCAGGCGAGCGCTTCGCCAGGTCAGGCCGATCGCCAGGAAACAGGCGCCGATGTAAAGCAGCGACCAGGACAAGGCCAGGAGGTTGAGCATCGGGGCGAGTTGGGAATGCGGCGTGGCAAACAGGGCGGCGGCGCCGATCGCCAGCGCGGCCCACAGCACGGCTTCCCCCCGGGGAAAGCGGCGCTCGGCGAAGCGGATGACAAACAGCACGAAGGCGGCGGCCATGACCATGAAGGAGAGCATGATAAAACGCTGCCATGTGTCGGTCGTCCCGAACGGCCAGGGGCTCGTGACCACGAAATTGAGCGAATAGCAACACCACGCAATCGTCATCAGGGCGAACCAGCCATAGGCCTTCAGGCTTCGGCGCAGCAGCCAGACGACGAAGAAGAAGGTGCCAAGCGCCGCGGTGACGCCGAGATAGAAGACCGGCAGCTCGCGGCGAATCCAGAATTGCTGGACAAAATGGGCACGCGTCGCCGAAGGCGGGCCGATCAGCACCGGACCAAGACCCGGCTGGTATGGCGCCAGGCCCGAGACCCTGATCAGCAGCGTGTTGGTGCCGGCATGCAGGACCGGGGCTGAGAGCTGCCAGTAGCGGGGCACGTTCCATGAGCGCGTCAACGGCTCGACGAGGAATTCGTCGCGTCCGAGTTCCGCGCCGTTGACGGAGATCGATCCGGCCAGTGTCCAGTAGTTCAGCGCGAGGCCCAGCGGTTCGGTTGCGTCGGCCCTGTCGAAGGTGAGGCGGTACCAGACCACGCCGTCGAAACCGGGCCAGCGCGTCGTCCAGTCGTCGGGCAAGGTCACGCTGGTCCAGCCGGTGGCCGGCGGCGTGGCGGCGTCCCAGCCGGATCGCACGGCCTCGATCGTCTTGAACGGCACGGCCCCGCCGGCGGCAAAGGCGATGCCGCCCGGCACGAGGAGCAGGAATATCAGGGCAAGAAGCCTTGCGACCGCGCCTCGAAGATCGCTTCCGTCCGGGATTTGACCGACAGCTTCTTGTAGATGTTGCGAATGTGGCATTCGACCGTGAACCTGGAGAGGGAAAGGACTCCCGAAATCTCTCGATTGGTAAGCCCCTTGGCAACGAGGTTCAGGATCTCGACCTCGCGCGGCGTCAGGAGAGGCGGCGCTGCAAGCGCGGGCTTGCCGCGCCCCGGCCTGTCGGTGGAAGGACGGGCGCGCCCGGACGGTGCCGGCGCCGACACCAGTTCCAGGATGCGCCGGGCGATGAAGGGATCGATCGGCGCGCCGCCGCGGATGGTGCTGCGGATCGAAAGCGACAGCTCGACGTCGTCGCGCTCCTTCAAGAGATAGCCGGTCGCCCCGGCGCGCAGGGCTTCGAGGATGGTGTTTTCGTTGCTCCAGGCCGAGATGACGAGGATCGGCAGCGCCGCGTCGTGCTCGTGCAGGGAGCCGATGAGGTCGATGCCGTTGCCGTCGGGCAGGCCGACATCGACCAGCGTCATGGCAAAGGGCTGGTCGACGAGCAGGGTCTTGGCCTGCGCGATCGACCCGGCGAAAAACAGCTCCTCCTGAGCATAGCCAAGGCCCCTCAGGATCGAGCGCAACCGCACCTGCATCATCGGCTCGTCCTCGACGACAAGCAGCGGGCTCGGCAGCAGTGCTTCCGATGGCAGGTCGATGACGGGATGTTCCTTGTACGACATGAACCTCGACGCGAATGGCGGCTTTCACCGATAGCAGCCGGGGCAGAAAACACCCAGGCGATCGTAACCAGTCTGCCATGGATCGCTTGCCGCCGACATAGCTGGGATCAGGTAGACAGGGCTACGAACTCGGGGTTAACGGGTGGGTTGGTCCGGAGCCCTCGCCGGCGCGTTGGCTGACGGAGCATCAGACGAAAAACCCGCCTGTGCGGCGGGTCTCTGGCGCAAATCAGCACCATGGACGGAAATGTACCTTAGCTGAGGGCACCGAGTCAAGAAAAAATTCCTATCGTGAAAAGCCACCGGCATAAAAGCCACGGCACAACAGCCGCCGGCAGCGCCGAACTGGCTGTCGTCAGGTCTTTTGTAAAACTGGGTTCGGAGCCCTGATCAGGTAGAGCGAGCCGGGCATGGGTCCGTTTGTAACAGGGGCCGTGTGGGAAACCCGCTTCGCGGCATCCAATGGTTGCCTTCGCGCCCGATGCTGCGGACGTTGGAGGAGAGACAATGCGTCAACATCTGCTGAACGGTTGGCTCGTGGCAGCCCTGGTCGCGACGACCTGCCTGCTCGGCGTGACCGCTTATGCGGAGGTGAAGGAAGACATCTCGCGCAGTGCCTGCACGCATGGGGAACAGGCTCCCGGCAAGCAGGGCGCACGGTGTGATAGCTGTGGCGCCGCGCGATGCGATGTCCGCGCATCAGGAGCCTGAGCGGCAGCCGTCAGGGGACGGCATGAGCGGCAATCCGCCAGCCAAAACGGCGCGTGCATTCGGGCAACGATCCGCGCAGCCGAGATAGAATTTCCGATCGGGCAAGCCGGATGTTGCGTGCGCGTCTGAATCCCTTGCAGCGCAAGGATTTCAGACGCGGGCGTCGTCGAATTTTTCGCGCGCCGCCTTGACGCGCATGGTGTTCGCACGCGCCCATTCGCTCAGTGCGCTGACGGGGATCAGCAGCTCGTGGCCGAGCTCGGTCAGCTCATAATCGACGCGCGGTGGAATGGTTGGAAACACGGTGCGGGTGACGAAGCCGTCACGCTCCAGCCCGCGCAAGGTGGTGGTCAGCATTTTCTGCGAGATGCCGCCGACGGCAGCGCGCAATTCGTTGAAACGCAGCGGTCCGTCGCCCAGCTTGCCGACGACCAGAACGGTCCATTTGTCGCCGACGCGCTGCAGGATTTCCGAGATGGCGCGGCAGTCTTCGGAGCGATGTGGGTGCCTCGGTAACAAAAAAGTGCCTTCTTGTGCATCGCGTTTCCAGTATCTCATATAGCGCAGGTATCCAAATGATACCAGTACTTCGTGCAAGGAGAGCCCTTATGTCCAAACCCAAAATTGCCATCGTCGTCGGATCGACGCGCGCCGCTCGTTTCGCCGATGTGCCAACCCAGTGGATCGCCAAGATCGCCAAGTCGCATGCCGACATCGATGTCGAGGTCGTCGATCTGCGCGACTTCCCGCTGCCGTTCTTCGACGAGGTCGCATCCTCCGCCTGGGCGCCGTCGCAGAACGAAGTGGCACAGCGCTGGCAGAAGAAGGTCGCCGAATTCGACGGCTTCATCTTCACCGCCGCCGAATACAATCATGGCCCGACGGCCGTGCTGAAGAACGCCATCGACTACGCCGCCAATGAATGGAACAAGAAGTCGGCCGGCTTCGTCGGTTATGGCAGCGTCGGCGGCTCGCGTGCCGTCGAACAGCTTAGACTGTATGCCGTCGAATTGCAGATGGCGCCGGTCAAGTCGGCCGTCCATATCGCCTGGGGCGATTTCCTCGCCGTCCGCCAGGGCGAGAAGAAGCTGGAAGACCTCGAGCATCTGAACCAGGCCGCCACCGCGCTGGTCAACGATGTTGCGTGGTGGGCCAAGGTGCTCAAGGCAGCGCGTCAGGCCGACGCCGTTGCCGAGGAAGTCAAGGCGGCCTGACCGCCAATTCGAGTTATCCTCCCAAGGATCCGGGGCGGCGCTTGCGTCGCCCTTTTTCAATTATAGCGGCTCGAATTGAAAGCTGGCGCCGGATCGGACGACGCGGCCGATGCCGGGCGAATCCAGATGCGCGCCGGCAACGAAACAATGTTCGTCGGCTGCAAGCGCCAGCAACCGCAACCGGCTTTCGCGCGCCTGGTCCTGATCGGCGTCGAATTCCCACGTCACCTCAGGTCGATCGAACTGAAGCGATGGGACGTGAACGGTGTCGCCCCAAATCAGAACGCGTTCGCCGCCGCTCGAAACGCGAAAGCAGCTATGTCCCGCTTCATGGCCACGAGCGTCGACAATGTCGACATGTGTCCCGATACGGTCTCCGGCTTCGAAGGGTTCCGCCATGCCGTGAAATCGTTCGAGCCGCGCTTCGGCGCGAAAAAAGCCGAGTTCTTCCCCGGGAACGAGCAAGCGCGCCAGGCGCGGGAAAGCGTCGCGGCCGTCGGCAAGCACAAGACCATGGATGTGGTCGAGATGCGTGTGGGTGAAGCAGATGGTACGGACTCGTCCGGCATCGATGCCGGCTTCGTCCAGCGCCTCGGGAAGTCGGCCCATGGTGGGATGCCAGGCGTTCGAGGCGCCGGTATCGATCAAGATGATCCCATTTCCATCGTCAATCGCGAAGGCATTGACGGAAAGCCTGAGTTGACCAGCAATCAACGCGACTTGTTGCGGCAATTCATCGCCAAATGGCTTGTCGCCGCGTTGCCGAAGCCGTCCGATCGGCATGTCGACATAGCCATCGCGCAAGGAGGTGATGCGCAAGTCACCAAGATCGTAGGTCTGATAAAGGTCGCCTGAGGCTATGCGGCGCATTTTTTCGATCCTCTGTAAACAATCGACAACATGCGACGGGCCAGCCGCGTCGGCAACCCGCCCCGTCAATTCGATCTATGCCATGTGTGCGTGCGTCGCCTGCCGTGACCGGATGATGCAGTCGGCGAGGCGGTCCGCCTCGTCCAACTCGTCGGTATGATGCTGATATCCGGATGTCGCGATAGCCGCGAACACGACGCCAATCGGGGTTGGACTGCTACATCGACGGGACTGCCATCTGGTCGCGCCCTTTGCCCTGATATATCCGGCTGCATTCCGTTACATGAGTGAAACCGTGAAGACATCCAGCCTGACCGGCGCCGTTTCCCCGATGATCCCGGTGCTCGTATGCGCGCTTGCGATCTTCCTGCTGTCCGGGATGGATGCGGCGATGAAGATCCTGGTCATCGCGGTCGGCGTCTACAACACTTTGCTGTGGCGCAGCATGGTCGCGACCGTGGTCGCGGGCGCGGCCTGGCTGGCGGGACCGCGCCTAAAGCCAACCGTTCCGGTGCTGAGGCTGCATGCGTTGCGTGCCGCGGTTGTCGGCGTCGTCCTGATATCCTTCTTCTGGGGCTTGGCCAGGCTGCCGCTTGCGGAGGCGATCGGGCTCAGCTTCGTGGCGCCTTTGTTTGCCCTGTTTCTCGCCGCGTTGCTGCTCGGCGAACGGATCCGGCGAGAGGCTGTCTGGGCATCGCTGGCCGGCATCGCCGGCGTCGCGATTATCATGGCCGGCCAGTTCGGGCAGGCAGACTATTCGCAAGATGCCATGCTCGGCACGGCGGCGGTGCTCGTGTCGACGGTGTTCTACGGCTACAATCTGATCCTAGCCCGGCAACAGGCGCAGTTGGCCAAGCCGATCGAGATCATGCTGTTCCAGAACCTTTGCGTTGCCATCCTGCTCGGCCTCGCAGCACCCTGGCTCGCCGTCGCCCTGCCGAGCAATCTTTGGCTTCCTTTGGCCGGGGTGACGGTGCTGTCGCTCGCCGGGCAATTCCTGATGAGCTGGTCCTACGCCCGCGCCGAAGCGCAATATCTGATCCCGACGGAATACTCGGCCTTCATCTGGGCGGTCGCGCTCGGCTGGTTCTTCTTCGGCGAGGAGGCGACCTGGACCACCTTGGCCGGAGCATGCCTGATCGTCGCCGGCTGCCTGATCGCCGCGCGGGCCAATCCAAGGCTTGCCGAGCCCATCGAAATGGCGGTTTGAGCGTCGACGTTCAGCGCCCTGCAGGTTCGCGAAAGACCCCAGTCTCCACCTCGTGGATGAAGTGAGCGATGAGAGCCGCGCATTGGCGATGATGCGTTTCGAGAAGCATGTGTCCGCTCTCAAAGACATGGATTTCGACTGCGTCGAGGTCGCGGCTGTAGGCCATGATCTCGTCCAGCGCGAAGAAGGCGTCGTGCCGTCCCCACAGCACGAGGCATGCTGGCTGGTGGTCGCGGAGATAGGCCTGGATGGCCGGGAAGCGGGCGATGTGCGAGCCATAATCGGTGAAGAGTTCGAACTGAATGTCGGTGTTGCCGGGCCTCGCCAGGCGCTCCGTATCGAGATACCAACCCTCGGGCGGAAACAACACCTTCAGACGCTCGGGGAGACCGCCGATATATTGGTTTCGGGTCCCCTCGAAATTCATCCAGTCCGGCAGTTTGGCGCGGTTTTCTTCAGTCGGTTCGGCGAAGAATGCCTTCGGCGCGTCCCATTCCGGTCCCAGCCCCTCGTCATGAGCATTGCTGTCCTGCGCGATCAGGCCGAGGATGCGATCCGGCTGCCGTGTGGCGAGATGGTAGCCGACAGGCGTGCCGAAGTCAGTGATGTAGAGGAAGAATCGCTGGATGCCGAGGGCCTCGACGAAGGCTTCGATCGTGTTGGCCAGGTTCTCGAACGTGTAGTCATAGGCATCGATGGAAGGGGCGGACGAAAAGCCGAAACCGGGCAGGTCCGGCGCCACCACATAGGCTGTGTCCGCCAGCGGTTCGATGACATTGCGATAGACGTGCGACGAAGTCGGATATCCGTGCAGCAGCAGGATTGCCGGTCTGCCCGGGTCGCCGGCGTGTCGGTAGAAGATGTCGAGGCCGTCGACATTGATGGTCTCGTGGCGGGTCTTGTAACGATTGCTGCACATCCTCTCTCTCCCAGTGGTCCGCGCCGACCTGGCGGTGCTATGGGTTTGACACCACATATCCCTGTGATAGTGGTTACATCATGTAACCGTATAATGCGGTTGATGAGGTTATGTTCCATGGGCGATGCATACACCGAATGGGTGCCGGATCACTTCATCGGCGGGCATCCCGCTTTGGACCTGTCGAATGCCGTGTTCGACCGGCGGGCGCCGGCAGCAGACAATGAACTCTTCAAATCCGTCCAGGATGTTGCGAACTGGTTCAGCGCCTCAGGGCTTGCCGACGATCGCCAGGCGCAGGCCGTTGCCGAGATAGCGGATGGGCGGTTCGTGGAAGGGGTCCGCGAAATGCGGGAGGCGTCATTTCAGGTTTTCGAGCCAATCGCCGCGGGTAAACCGTCTGCGGCCGAACCGCTTGGCGTGTTGTTCTCGCGCACGGCAAGCTCGCTTGCCGCCGGCTCTATCGAACTGGATGGCACCAGACCGAAGCTTGCCCTTGCCCGGTGGCGGGACCCGGACGCCGTCACCGCCTTGCTGGCCATGCTGTCCATCGACGCGTTCTTCACCCTGCCGCGCGACAGGCTGCATTCCTGCCCTCGCTGTGGCTGGCTTTTCCTCGATACGTCGCGAGGCGGCAAGCGGCGCTGGTGCAGCATGCGCACCTGCGGCAACCGCGAGAAGGTGTCGCGCCACCGAGATCATACCGACGTCTAGACCCGGGTTAGCGCACCACGTCGCCTCTGCTGCGGGCAGCCGGATGCCGGCGCGTCACTCCGGAAGACCGGCCTTGCGAAAACCATCGACGAAATGCTCGAGCGTAGCGGCGTCGCGGAATGGCTCGGTCGTCGCCCAGTGATGGGTTGTGAAATGCGGGTTGCCGACGAGGAACAGTTCAGCCTCAGCGCGCGCCTCGTCGAGCCGGCCGAGTTGCGCCAGGCTGGCGGCCAGGAAACGGCGTGAGCTTGTGCGATAGGTCTCGTCACGGCGCAACGTCTCGATAGCGGCTTGGTAGTCGCGCGCCGCATATTGCGCCTGGCCGAGCGTCAGATAGTACCAGCTCGCTGGAAACGGGTTCAGCCGGAACGCCTTGCCGATGTGCTCGAGGCCCTCTTCGACCCGGCCGGCCAGGACGGCGATGTCGGACAATGCCGCCCAGGTGTCGGCCTCGTTCGGGTCGAGCTCGATCGCCTTGGCGAATTCCGCATCCGCTTCAGTGAAGCTGCGCTCATAGGCAAGCAGGTAGGCCAGGATCCAGCGACAGCCGGCATCGTTGGGATCGATCGCCACGGCCTTGCGCGCCAGCTCCAAGGCAACGCTGCGGGCAGCTTCGGTTGGTCCGCCCCAATGCACCCGTCCCATCCAGTGGTTCATGGCAAGCCAGCGATAGGGCTCGGCGTAATCAGGATCGAGCGACACCGCGCGCGTCAGCATCAGATGCGCTTCCTGCGCCATCTGCGGCGAGTCGTCGATCAGCTTGCGCGCCCGCACGCAGAGATCGTAAGCCTCGAGATTGCTGGGTCGGTTGCGCGGCGGCGGCGCGCGCAGACGGCCAAGCAA
>NZ_RZPQ01000193.1:0-8610 GCF_003999135.1 Mesorhizobium sp. M7A.F.Ca.CA.004.06.1.1
CGATGGTTCTGTAGGGGTTCAGACCGTCCGCGCCGCCATCCAGGGCCAGGCGCGGGTCGAAATTGCGGACTTCGTCCTGCAGATTTCCAATGTCTTCGGTGGTTATATAGGGAGGGTTTGCGGCGATTACATGGTACCGGCCGAAAACTTTTTCGAACCAGTCCGACTGCAGCGCCGTGAACCGGTCTGCAAGACCCAGTTTCCCGGCATTACTGGCCGCCGTCGCCAGCGCACCTGCGGACAGATCGACGCCGGTGGCGCTAGCCGTCGGTACGACGCTGAGCAGCGCCAGCGCAATGGCGCCGGTGCCGGTGCCAAGATCGAGGATGCGGCACCCGCCTTCCCGCGCCGCAACTGCCTTGACGAAGGGCAATATCGCCTCGACCAGCGTTTCGGTATCCGGCCGCGGCTCCAGCGTTTCCGGCGACAGCGACAGGCGCAAACCGTAGAATTCACGATAGCCGAGGATGCGATGCACCGGTTCGCCGCCAGCGCGGCGTCTCAGGGCGGCATCGATTTCGGCAACAATGCCGGCGCCGAGCCTGCGTTCAGGGTCCGCAATGGCTTGCGTGCGCGTCGTGCCCGAAAAATGCTCGACGATCAGCCGCGCATCGAGCGCCGGGTCGTCGACAGTGGTGCCAAGCCGGGCCCACGCTTCCCGCAGCAGCGGGCCGAGTGCGTCGGGCAGGTCAGTCATCGATGCCGATGTCGGCGAGCAATTTCGACTGGTGATCGGCAATCAGCGCGT
Source organism: Mesorhizobium sp. M7A.F.Ca.CA.004.06.1.1 (assembly GCF_003999135.1). NCBI lineage: Bacteria > Pseudomonadati > Pseudomonadota > Alphaproteobacteria > Hyphomicrobiales > Phyllobacteriaceae > Mesorhizobium > Mesorhizobium sp. M7A.F.Ca.CA.004.06.1.1. The sequence continues at coordinate 749 of NZ_RZPQ01000193.1, forward strand.
TGATGATCTCGTCGAGTTCACCCATCATCACCCGGTCGAGCTTGTAGAGCGTCAAATTGATGCGATGGTCGGTGACGCGGCCTTGCGGGAAATTATAGGTGCGGATGCGCTCCGAGCGGTCACCGGAACCGACCTGCGACTTGCGCGATTCGGAACGCTCCTCGTCGGCCTTGCCGCGCTCCAGATCATAGAGCCGGGCACGCAGGATCTGCATGGCCTTGGCGCGGTTCTGATGCTGCGACTTCTCCGCCTGCACGACCATGATGCCGGTTGGCAGATGGGTGATGCGGACGGCCGAATCGGTGGTGTTGACGTGCTGGCCGCCCGAACCCGAGGCGCGCATCGTGTCGATGCGGATGTCTTCGGCCCTGATGTCGATGTCGACCTCTTCGGCTTCGGGCAGCACCGCGACGGTTGCGGCCGAGGTGTGGATGCGCCCGCTGGCCTCCGTTGCCGGCACACGCTGCACGCGGTGCACGCCGGATTCGAATTTCAGATGCGCAAAGACGCCTTTGCCCGACACGGTGGCGATGATTTCCTTGAAGCCGCCGGCGTCGCCATCGCTGGCCGAGGCGGTTTCGAAACGCCAGCCGCGTTCGGCGGCGTAGCGCTCATACATGCGAAACAGGTCGCCGGCGAACAGCGCGGCCTCGTCACCGCCGGTGCCGGCGCGGATTTCGAGAATGGCGTTCTTGTCGTCGGCGGCATCCCTGGGCAACAGCAGGATCTGGATATCCTTCTGCAATGCCTCGATGCGCTCCTCGATCTCCGGCAACTCGGCCTCGGCGAGCGCCCGCATCTCGGCATCGGTGCCCTTGTCGGCAAGCATGGCTTCCAGATCGGCCTGTTCACGCTCGGCCAGGCGCAATGCCCTGACCTTGGCCACCATATCCTGGATTTCGGCATATTCGGACGCCATGCGCACATAGGCATCCGGCGCCGGACCAGCCGACATCTGCGCTTCGAGCATCTCGAAACGCTTGACGACTTGATCCATACGATCGCGGGGCAAATTGACCATGATGAGGCTGCTACAATGGGATCGAACGGTCGTCGGCAAAGGCCTGCAGCAGCGCCCGCATCGGCAAGCCCTGTGCCGGAGCCATCAGATTGTCGTCGAAAAACGCCTTCAACTCGTCCAGCGGCAGTTCCGTCAGCATCGCCTTGACCGGACCGATCGAGGCCGGCGACATCGAGATCGAACGGAAACCGAGGCCGATCAGCGCCATCGCCGAGATCGGCTTGCCGGCGAGTTCGCCGCACAGCGTCACCGGCGTATTGTTGCGGACGCCGGCATCGGCGATCTGCTTGAGCACACGCAGGAACGGCGCCGACAGCGTGTCGAAGCGGTTTGCCAATTGCGTGTTGCCACGGTCGACGGCCATGACGAACTGGAACAGGTCGTTCGAACCGACCGAGACGAAATCGACCGCCTTCATCAATTCATCGAGCTGGAACAACAGCGACGGAACTTCCAACATCGCGCCCAGCTTCAGGCTGGTCGGCAAATGATGGGCAAAGCGCGACAAATGCCGCACCTCGCGATCGATGATCTCGCGTGCCTGGGCGATCTCGCCCAGCTCGGTCACCATCGGCAGCATCAGCTTCAATTCGCGGCCGCCGCTGGCCTTGAGCAAAGCGCGGATCTGGGTGCGCAACAACCCCGGCCGGTCAAGCGTCAGGCGAATCGCCCGCCAGCCAAGCGCCGGGTTCTCTTCCTGGATCGCACCCTTGAAATAGGGCAGCACCTTGTCGCCGCCAATGTCGATGGTGCGGAAAGTGACCGGCTTGCCGCGCGCCGCTTCGAGCACGTCGCGGTACAGCTTTTCCTGGGCTTCGGCCCGGGGAAATGTCGAGGCGACCATGAATTGCAATTCGGTGCGGAACAGGCCGATGCCCATGGCGCCAGCCTCTTGCGCCGCTTCGATTTCCTCAAGTGAGCCGATATTGGCCGCGATCTCGATGATCCTGCCGTCGGCAAGCTTCGGCGTCACCGTCTTGAAGATGGTCAGGCCGGCGCGCTCCTTTGCCGCCGCTTCGACGCGGCCGGCGAAATCGGCGCGGGTCGCCGCGTCGGGGTCGATGATCACATGGCCGGCATTGCCGTCGAGCGCGACCTCTCGCGCGGTGCGCAAGGCATTGATCTGGCCGCCAAGGCCGAGCACGGCCGGAATGCCGTGCGAGCGCGCGATGATGGCGATGTGCGAAGTGGCGCCGCCATGGCCGCACACCACGCCGCCGATACGCTTCAGCGGCGCGCGTGCCAGATCCCAGGCACCGATGTCGTCGGCGATCAGGATAGCGCCTTCGGGGATGTTTTCGAGGCTGATATCGTCCTGCCCCAGCAACACGAGGCAGATCTGCCGCCCGACCGCATGAACGTCGTCCGTCCGGGCGTTGAGATAGTGATCGTCGACCGCGCTGAATTCGGCGGCAATGGTGGAGGCGGCGGTGATGACGGCGGAGACCGCGTCATTGCCGCCCTTGATCAGGCCCTCGGCCTCACCAGTCAGGCTGTCGTCGGCGGCGATATCGCGCAGCGCAGCGACGATGCCGCGGTCTCCAGCCGACAGGCTGTCCTGCGCCAACGCAAGATCCATGCGGGCCTGGACCGCGCCGACGGCTGTGCGGAACCTGTCGATCTCGCCTTCGATCTCCTCGGCCCGCAACACGCGGCCCCGTCCGGCGATATCGGGTGGGAAATGCGCAAAGGCCGGGCCGATGGCGAAACCTTCGCTGGCGGCCACGCCACGCAGGCGGTTTGCCCCGTCAGGAGCCGCCGGCACGAATCCGGGCGCGGGTGCCGCTTCCTGCCCGGCATCGTTCGCCGGGCTCTGCGCTTCCGCTTCATCATCGAGGCCGGCCCGCGGATTCTCGAGGTAGCCGATCAGCGCCTCGAGCGCCTCGATGGCATCGGCGCCATTCGCCCGCACCGTGACTTCCTGGTTCTCCTTGACCGCCAGCAGCATCAGCTTGACCGAACTCTTGGCGCTGACCGCCTTGCCGTCCTTGACCAGTTCGACGTCGGATTCGAAGCCCTTGGCGAGCTTCACGAACCGCGTCGCGGGACGGGCGTGCAAACCTTCATGCACTCGGACGATGGTCGAGCGTTCCATGGCAAATACTCTGGTTTTGGGCGCCGCTCCCAACATAGGCCGCGGCGCGAATGCTGTCAGGCGGCGATGGTGATGATCGCCCCGGTCTTCAGTGCGGCCACGAGCGCTTGCGGGTCGACTTGCGACGCGCAGATCTCGCCGGGCCTCTCGGCCTCCGTAGCGCCGTTGAACGAAATGACGACATGGCCCATTTCCAGCACCTTGCTCCACGCGCTGGAGCCGACCGCTGTGATAACAGCGGCAACCGGGCCGAGGGTGATCGAAGCGCCCTTGGCGGGCGCTCCGTCACTTGGCCCCTGCTCCGCCTTGTGGAGCACCGAAACCTCGGCAAGCTCCGGCGGCGAGCCATCCGCAAACAGGATGACCACGCCCCCTTCGGCAAGGTCCGCCACTTCGGGGCCGATGGCAGTGACCCGTGTTCTCAGCAGAACCGTCATATGGCGAACCTCTTCTCTACTTTTCCTAGAGCGGTGAACCGCTCTATCTCTTTGTTTTGACGCAATTTCCAAAGGAAAGCATTATGCGCTTTTCCCGGAATTGCCTTAGAACACGATCAGGCTGACGACCCAGGCGATCAGCACCGAGACCGGCCCCATGATCTGGCGGCTGATGAGCACCGCCGGAACGCCGATTTCGATCGTCTTAGGCTTGGCCTCACCGAGCGCCAGGCCGACCGGGACGAAGTCGCAGCCCACCTGGGTATTGTAGGCAAACAGCGCCGGCAGTGCCATCGCCGGCGAAATCGTGCCGTTGGCGATCTGCGGGCCGATGATGGCAACGCCGATGACCTGCGCGATGACAGCGCCTGGCCCGAGGATGGGCGAAAGGAACGGCAGGCCGCAGATCGCCGAGATGATCAGCAGGCCGACGATGTTGTTGGCCAGCGGACCCATCGGCTGCGCCAGCACATCACCGATGCCGGTATACAGGATCAGACCGATGAGCATGGTCACGAACGCCATGAACGGCAGCACGTTGCGAATGACCTGATCGATGGTGCGACGGCCGGCATTGAAGAAGATGCCGACGATACGTCCCATGACGCGGCCGATCGTGCTGATGAGCCCGATCAGCCCACCTTCGCTCGGCAGCGGCTGTGGTGCCGCGGCCGCATTGTTGCTTGAACTCATCGCTGCTGCTCCCCCTGCAGTCGTGACCGTTTCGGATCCGTCCGCCATTGTGATGTTGGCCGGCTTCACGCCCGAAACGTAGATGTCCTCGGTGATGAACTGGGCCAGCGGTCCGGACTGACCGACCGGCGTCAGATTGACGGTCGGGATGCGCTTGCGCGGATAGACGCCGCATCGTGCGGTGCCGCCGCAGTCGACGACGACAACCGCCATCTCGCTTTCGATCGGCGGCGCCCTGAAGCCGTCGACGGCTTCGCCACCGGTCATGTCGGCGATAAGCTGCGCCACCGGGTGAATGCCACCACCGGTGACGGAAACAACCTTGCTGCGCTGTTCGGTTGGCTCGATGACGAGCGGGCCGCCCCAGCCGGTTTTGCCCTGGGTGATCCTTACGGCTTTGTATGTCTTGGCCATGATGTCCTCCCCGCCCTTACAGCTCGACGCCCTGGCGGCGTGCCATGATCGCGGTGATGCGTTCGGTCAGCATGCCCTTGAGCAGGATGACGACGAGGCCGACGATGGCGTACCAGATCGCCACCTTGACGTGGTAGCCGGCGACGACGACGCCCTTCTTTTCCAGCTCCAGCAGCGCGACGAGAATGCCGCCCCAGACGAAATACTCGCCGGGATTGATGTGCGGGAACAGACCGAGCGGCGGGTGCACATAGGACACGGCCGCGTCATAGAAGGCCGGCTTGTGCTTTTCTTCCAGGAACGATCCGAACGTATAGGCCATCGGATTGGTGAGGAAGAACACCGCCAGCAGCGGCAACAGCGTGTAGCGCGTCAGCGCGATCCGGCCGGCGCCGCGCGCCAGACCATGCACGCGCTCTTCACCGACCAGTTCGGTGACGGCGTAGAAGGCCGTCATCAGCACCACCAGCGTCGGAATGATGCCGGTGACGAAGCCGGCGAAGACCTCGCCGCCCTTCTGGAAGATGCCGATGAAATACTTGCCGATGGCGGTCAGCCAGCCGAGCTGCTCTTCCTGCTGGACGTCCTTCAGCTTTTCCTTGAACTGATCGACGGTGATCGGTCCGCTGTCCGCTTGTGCGAGGACAACGAGATGGTCGGAGGCATGCTCGACTGCGAGCTTGCCATGCAATGCGGCATCCGAGACCATGGCACCTGCGACATGCAGATTGTGCACGGCCATGTCGGCATGCTGCGCCAACAACGAAAATACAGACATTTCTCCTCCTTATGCCACCCGCCAGTTGATCCCAGTCGGTGCGCGGCGTCCTCTATCCCTCTGATTTAGAGCCCGAAATCCTCCGGCTCTAAGCCCTTGCTACATTCAAACCGGACAGGCCCGGCTTCTTCCCCGGCTCCGACCGTGTCTTGTCGATCTGCTCGATCGCTCGTTTCACGGCCTCGGCCACACCGGGTTCCCCCTCCCCCATGATTGCAGGGTTGGACCGGAGTTTATCGAGGGGAACACCCTCGAACTCTTCATGTCTTTTGAACTTGGTGAAGACGGAACGGCCGCTCATCACCATCAGGCGGCGCACGACCAGATCGGGCGTCACCACGACGAGCGCGATGGTGCCCTTGGCCAACCGGCCGCGAAAATTGCCGGCTCCGACGAAGCCGTCCTTGTACTGGTCGGTGACGCCCCTGAAGACATCCGAATAGTGCCGCATCTGCAGCCAGACGCCGAGCGACTGCAGCGCCCACACAATAACCAGCAGAAGCAGTCCCCACTGCCAAATCGCCATTCGGTTCTCCTCCCGAAGCCTCAGTTGAACCGCACCTTGGACCGGCGCGTGACAACAGCAAAGTGAGAACATTTGTTTCCGAGAATGTCAATATGTATGATATTGGCCTCGGCTGCGGTCATCCACAAGGGCGCTGACCGATTTCGGCGGTGCCACCGTTGTGCTAGGCTGACCGGGAAACAGGATACGAGGAACATGGATCTGCCCTTCAGGGACGAACTGGCCTTGATGCCCGATCTTCGCCATCGGCTGCGGCAGTTGCGCTGGTTCCGCGCCACCTTTCGCGGCAGCGCGAAGGTGGTCTCGGACACGTTCGGCGTGCGCTTCGAGATCGACGAGGCCAAACTCACCAGGGCCTTTCTGGACTGGGTCGAGATCATGGAGGCGCAGAAGCGCTTCGCCGCGATCGACCGCGCCGACTTCATCGTCTTTGCCGCCGGCCTCGTGCTGCGCGAGTTGATAAAACAGGCGCCGGCAAAAGAAATCTCCGGCCTCACCCAGCTGATCGAGACAGAAACGAACGCCGGCACGCTGGAAATCGTCCGCTTCTGGCCGGAGGGTTTCCTCTACACCAACTACTGCGTCTCGGTGATTTCGGCGATCCACGAGCAGGAATTCGGCACGGCACCCGGCATCGACAAATGCGCCGACGATTTGCGCACATGGTGGTCCTATCGCGAGAACGTGACCGAGATGCCGGCCTATGCGGTGGCTTTCCTCGACCGCTTTCTCGGCGCCGAGCCGAACTGGATCACCCCGGATCGCGCGCAGTCCCGGCAAGCCATGCAACGGGCGCTCGGGTCTTCCCGTGCGAGCGATGCGTTGCGCCAGCTTTGAGCCCGCTCTTCGCGCCCTCAAAACGCACGCGCTATTGAACATTTGACTTTTTGCCGATAGCGATGTGCGAAAATTGACTCGAGAGGGAAACGCGTGGCGCCACCAAGGCCTATTATTTTCGATTGCGACGGCGTCCTTGTCGACAGCGAGCCGTTGGCCGCCCGCGCCTATGAGCGCGTCTACGAAAAGCACGGCATGCCCGGTGTCAACACCAGCATCATCGCCCAATGCATCGGCATGAAGCAGTCCGATATCATCGCGAGGATCAAGGATTTGACCGGCCACCAGTTTCCGGCGGCGGCGGACGGCGACATCTGGGCCGAGACCAAGGTGCTGTTCTCGCAGGAATTGAAGCCGACACCGGGAATCACTGCGTTTCTGGAGACGCTCGCGGGCGACCGCTGTGTCGCCTCGTCCTCCTCCGTCGAGCGCATAAACCACAGCCTTGCCGTGACCGGGCTGGCGCGTTTCTTCGGCGATGCGATCTACAGTTCCTCGATGGTAAAGAACGGCAAGCCCGCGCCGGACATCTTCCTCTTCGCGGCGGACAAGATCGGCGCCAATCCCGTTGACTGCATCGTCATCGAAGACTCGCCCTTCGGCATCCAGGGCGCGGTCGCCGCAGGCATGACGGCGATCGGCTACACCGGTGGCGGCCATACCTATGCCGAGCACGCCGCGCGGCTGACAGCTGCCGGTGCCGATTTCGTCTGCGCCGACTGGCAAGAAGTTAGCCGGCAATTGGCTAGGTTTGGTGTGCCGGCCTAGTTTAGACGATACTTTGTGAATCCACGGCTGGCCCATTCGCCAGGCGGCACCAATGAGCCCACACGGAAGTTGAAGGACAGGACCCTCGTCGCATCGGCGTCGACTTCGCATCGGAAATTTAGGTTGTACCAGGCGTTTCTGGTGCTGAAGGCGGCCTGCGGAGGATTGAGAACATTGCCTTTGTCCAGCGTAATGGTTGGCACCCATTTGACCGTATAGTCGGCACTTTGCAGTTCCCGGCTGAGGACATTGCCGCAAAGGGTGGCCACGCGTTGACCGCGCGGGACATTCTC
>NZ_RZPQ01000194.1:0-8529 GCF_003999135.1 Mesorhizobium sp. M7A.F.Ca.CA.004.06.1.1
GCTTGTATGTTCCCTTTACGTTCTTGTCTGCGCCTGATAGCCTGACCCGTCGGCGGCATTGAAGCGTCCCGGCACATCGATGATGGTGGCGGCTGTCTTGTCTTTCCCTTGCGAATCCGGTCTCTCGCGCTGATGGAATTCTCTCCCCAACAGGACGACGCGCTGAAGGCGGTCGCCCAATGGCTGAAGACCGGCCAGCCGCAGCTGTTCCGGCTGTTCGGCTATGCCGGCACCGGCAAGACGACGCTGGCGCGGTATTTCGCCGAACATGTCGACGGCCAGGTGCAGTTCGCCGCCTTCACCGGCAAGGCGGCGCAGGTGCTGCGCTCCAAGGGCGCGGTCAATGCGCGCACCATTCATTCGCTGATCTATCGGCCGAAGGGCGAGGAATCGGTATCGGACGAGGTCACCGGCAAGACCTCGATGTCGCCGACCTTCTCGCTTAACCGCCAGAGCCCGATTACGCGGGCGAAACTGGTCGTCATCGACGAATGCTCGATGGTCGACGAGCAGCTCGGCCGCGACCTGATGAGTTTCGGCACGCCGATCCTGGTGCTGGGCGACCCCGGCCAGCTGCCGCCGATCTCGGGTGGCGGCTTCTTCACCGACCACGAGCCGGATTTTTTGCTGACCGAAATCCACCGGCAGGCGCGCGACAACCCGATCCTGCGGCTGGCGCTCGATGTGCGCGAGGGCCGTGAATTCATGCGTGGCGACTATGGCACGGCGCAGGTGATCGGCAAGGAAGACGTTACCCAGGAGCTGGTGCTGAAGGCGGACCAGGTGCTGGTCGGCACCAACCGCACGCGTCGCCGCTACAATCAGCGGCTGCGCGAGCTCAAGGGCTTCAACGCCGATTATCCGCAGGCCGGCGACAAGCTCGTCTGCCTGCGCAACGATCCGGCCAAGGGCCTGCTCAACGGCTCGCTGTGGAAGGTGATGACCTCGTCGCGCGAGACGGTGAAGCCCGGCATCAACCTTCTGGTGTCGCCGGAAGAGGACGATCCGGATCGCGGCGTCGCCAAGATCAAGCTGCTCAAGGCGGCGTTCGAGGATCCCGATGCCGACATCCCGTGGCAGCAGAAGAAGCGCTTCGACGATTTCGACTATGGCTACGCGCTGACCGTGCACAAGGCGCAGGGCTCGCAGTGGAACGAGATCGTGCTGTTCGATGAAAGCTGGGCCTTCAAGGAAACCCGCCAGCGATGGCTCTACACCGCCATCACGCGGGCGGCCGAGCGGCTGACGATCGTCAGGTAGGGGCGCCGGATGCTGTTGCTCCGATAGGCTGCGCGGCAAGCCATTGCCAGGCGGCGGCCTCGTCCTCCGCCTTGAAGTGCCTGATTTCAACGGGCGGGGAGGACGGCAGAAAGCGTTGTGCGTCCGCTATCCAGTCCGGTTCGCCGATGGTTGCGCAACGGCCGACATGTTTCAATGCATGGATCGCGCCCTGCTTCAGGGTCTCGTCCGCGATGTCGGCCCAGTCGACGCCATCGTGGTCGACGAGGCGCACCAGCACATCGATGCGCGGATGCAGGGCATAGGCTGCCTCCAGCAGCCCGAAAAGATTTTCACCGTCGGCCGCGGAAACGTGCCCGACGACATCGATGGCGAAAAGGTCGTCGCGGCTGGTCTCGATACGGCGAATTGCCGGAACCTCATCGAGAAAATTCATCGGCGCTTTCCTTTCCCGGCTCGTTCATCAGGCTTGGAACACCCGAAACCCCCAGTCTGTTCCCACCAAAGGCATTACTGTTCCCGTCAAAGGCATTATAGGTGGGCGCGTTGAATGATTTCCGAGACCGCCCGCATGCCTGCAAAGCTCTCCGTCAACCTCAATGCCATCGCCATGCTGCGCAACCGGCGCGCCCTGCCGTGGCCAAGCGTGACCGGCCTCGGCCGCATTGCGCTGGCGGCCGGGGCGCATGGGCTGACGGTGCATCCGCGCCCCGACGAGCGGCACACAAGACACTCCGATCTGCCTGAGATCCGGTCGCTGATCGACGACGAGTTTCCGCGCGCGGAATTCAACATAGAGGGCTATCCGACCGAGGATTTCCTGTTGCTTGTGGAAAAGCATCAGCCTGAACAGGTGACTTTGGTGCCGGACGATCCGGCCCAGGCGACATCGGACCATGGCTGGAACTTCGCCACCCAGGCCGCGTTCCTTACACCGATCGTCAAACGCTTGAAAAAAGGGGGCTTTCGCGTGTCGCTGTTTTCCGACCCTGATCCCGATTGGGTGGCGGCCGCACGTGACACCGGTGCCGATCGCATCGAGCTCTATACTGGTCCATATGGCAGCTATCACACAGATTCCGCCAAAGCGGCCAAAGAGCTGGAAAGATTGGGAAAAACCGCTGACGCGGCGCTTGCCGCCGGGCTGCAGGTCAATGCCGGGCACGATCTCGTGGTTGGCAATCTGCCGGCGCTGGTCAAGCGCATTCCGGCATTGGCCGAAGTGTCGATCGGACATGGGTTGACAGCCGACGCGTTGGAGTATGGCATGGCCGGCACGGTGGGTCGGTTCCTCAAGGCCTGCGGATGGTAGCGATGGGCAGCCTGGCGCGGCAGGCATGGCAGCCATTACGCGACGGCACTTGATATTGCATCGCAGCAAGCGTAGAGCACCGCGCGCTTATCGGAGTGTCGTCCATGGCCCTTACCAACACTGGTAGTGAGGCAGAACCCGTCGAACAATCGAGCCATTCGGAAGTCGAACAGCACAGCACCAAGGTTCTGATGCTGGGCGCGCTCGGTGTCGTCTATGGGGATATCGGCACCAGCCCGATCTACGCCTTTCGCGAGGCGCTGGTGGCGTCCTCGGGCGGCAATGTCGCCCAGCGCGGCGATATTCTCGGCGTGCTGTCGCTGATCATCTGGTCGCTGACGATCATCGTCACCATCAAATACATCATGTTCGTGCTGCGCGCCGACAACCGCGGCGAGGGCGGCGTGCTGTCGCTGATGGCGCTGGCGCGCGGCAGTTTCCCCAAGCGTTCAGCATTGATGCTCGCTATCGGCATCGTCGGGGCATCGCTTTTCTTCGGTGACGCCGTCATCACACCGGCGATTTCGGTGCTGTCGGCGGTCGAGGGCATGAATGTCGTCACGCCGACCTTCCAGCCCTATGTCGTGCCGCTGACATTGGTCATCCTTGCCATGGTGTTCGCGGTGCAGCGCTTTGGCACGGGCGGGGTGGGATTGGTGTTCGGCCCGGTGACCGCGGTATGGTTCCTGGCCATCGGCCTTTCCGGCCTCAACCACATCATCGCCGATCCGGAAATCCTGTGGGCGGTGAGCCCGCACTATATCGTCGCCTTCCTGATCAATTCGCCCGATGTCGCCTTCGTGACCATCGGCGCCATCTTTCTCGCCGTGACCGGCGCCGAAGCGCTCTATGCCGATCTCGGCCATTTCGGCCGCAAGCCGATCGTGCTGGCCTGGCTGGCGATCGTGTTTCCCTGCCTGCTGCTCAATTATGCCGGGCAGGGTGCCTTCGTGCTGGCCAAGAATGGCGTCGTCGGCCATCCGTTCTTCGAGATGAACGAAGGCTGGACGCTGATCCCGATGGTCGTGCTGGCGACCGCCGCCACGGTCATCGCCAGCCAGGCGGTGATATCAGGCGCGTTCTCGCTGACCAGGCAGGCGGTGCAGCTCAACATGCTGCCGCGGCTCGAAATCCTGCACACGTCGGAGAAACAGTCCGGCCAGATCTACATGCCGCGCGTCAATCTTCTGCTGGCGCTGGTGGTGATGATGCTGGTGGTCGGCTTCGGCGAGTCCAGCAGGCTGGCGTCGGCCTACGGTATTTCGGTGACCGGCAACATGCTGGTGACGACGGTGCTGCTCTATGTCGTCATGACGCGCATCTGGAAATGGCGGCTGTGGGTGGCAATCTCGCTTACGGCGCTGTTCGGCTTCATCGATGTCGGCTTCTTTGCCTCCAACATCGTCAAGGTGTTCGAGGGCGGCTGGGCCTCGCTGGCCGTGGCCTTCACCGTCGTGCTGGCCATGTGGACCTGGGTGCGCGGCAGCCGCTATCTGTTCGACAAGACCCGCCGCAACGAGATCCCGCTCGATTTCCTTGCCGGCAATTTGTTGAAGAAGAAGCCGCAGCTGGTCTCCGGCACCGCCGTCTTCCTCACCAGCGATCCGCTAAGCGCGCCAACCGCGCTGATGCACAGCCTGAAGCACTACAAGGTGCTGCATGAGCAGAACGTCATCCTTTCGGTGGTGACCGCGCCGCAGCCGGTGGTGCCCGACAGCGACCGGGTCAAGATGGAGACGGTCAACGAGCTGTTCATGCGGGTGACGCTGACCTTCGGCTACATGGAGCAGCCCAACATCCCGCGCGCACTGGCGATCTGCCGCAAGCAGGGCTGGAAGTTCGACATCATGACGACCTCGTTCTTCCTGTCGCGGCGTTCGCTCAAGGCCTCGCCCAATTCCGGCATGCCGGTGTGGCAGGACCGGCTGTTCATCGGCCTGGCCCGCACTGCGGCCGACGCGACGGAGTACTTTCAGATCCCGACCGGGCGCGTGGTGGAGATCGGCACGCAGGTGGCGATCTAGGGGCATGCCGGATCGGCGAATGGACTGTGCCTCACGGCACAGTCCATGTCACTCCGCTTCAACCGGCCAGGGCGACCTTGTTCGCCTCGAGGAATTGCTTCAACGTCTTTGGCGTCCTGCCCGAAAGCGACTCGATTGCGTCGGTCACCATGGCGATACGGCCGGCGCGCGTGTTGGCGTCGAAGGACACGATGACCTCAGCGAAATCCTCGGGAACGCCTGATGCCTTCACGCCTTCGGTCAAGGCTTCATCCGAAACCTGGACGACATCGAGCGGCTTGCCGGTGACCTCGCTTACCAGGGCGGCAATCTCAGCCGTGGTGTAGGCCTGCGGGCCGGTCAAGGTGTAGGTCTTGCTTTCGTTCGAAACGGCAGCGAGACCGGCGGCGATCGCTGCTGCCATGTCGTCGCGCGCACCAGGCGCAACGCGGCCCTCGCCGGCGGACGTGTACCATTTTCCCGAAGCGATCGCGTGCGGCAGGGCCATGAACAGGTTCTCCTGGTACCAGCCGTTGCGGAAGATCGTGTAGGGGATGCCGCTCGCTTTGATCGCCTGCTCGGTGCCGTAGTGATCATTGGCAAACAGCACCGGCGAAACCGGTTCCGGGTTGGGCATCGAGGTGTAGAGAAGGTGGGAAACACCGGCCTTTTTAGCGGCGGCAACCGCGTTCTGGTGCTGCCTCAGGCGCTTGCCGTGTAGCAGGTCGATCTCGCCGGTCGAGATGATCAGCACCCTGTCGGCGCCCTTGAAAGCAGCCTCCAACGATAGTGTGTCGTCGAAGTCAGCCGCCCTTGTGATGACGCCTCGCGCCGCCAACTCGGCAAGGTTTTCCGGATTGCGGGTGGTGGCGATGATCCGGCCCGCGGGGACCTTGAACGTGTCCAGCAGGTGGTTGATGACGCTGCGGCCGAGCTGGCCGGAAGCGCCGGTGACGAGAAGGGTTTGGGTCATGGAAGATCCTGACATTGCGCCGCTAAGGCGGTTCGAGGGGCAGTCTCAAAAAGAGACCAGCACTAAAATAGGAATTGACCCAGAGCCGTAAAGAAGGCAGTTTTTCGGGAGGTAGGCACGCGCAGGGAACCAGCGGTGGACAGCAAGATCGTCAATCTGAGATCGAAGTTGGAGGTCTACAAGGCGGTCTCCGGCGGCGGCAACTTCGCCAATTGTCCGGTCCGCGAGGTCATCCAGGGCGTGAGCGGCAAATGGAGCTCGCTGCTGATGATGGCTTTGGCCGAGCAGCCCTATCGCTTCGGCGAGTTGCGGCGGCTGGTGCCGGACATTTCACAGCGCATGCTGACGCAGACGCTCTACGATTTGCAGCGCGACGGCTATGTGCATCGCGAGGTGTTCCCGACCAAGCCGCCGAGCGTCGAGTACAGCCTGACCGATCTCGGGCATTCGATGTTCGGCGCCTTGCATCAGCTGATCCTGTGGGCCGAGCTCAATCATGATGCGGTGCGCGGCGCACGCGCCGATTTTGACGCCGCCCAAGGCTGACCAGCGGCGCAAAGCCGTTGGTGACGGCTTGATTTCGTCCCGCCGCTGAAGGATTGTCCCGGCCAATCCGGCTTTGGGGGCACTGGCATTTCCTATGATATCGCAATTGCAGGCGCCGGGCCGGCGGGACTGGCCGTGGCGCTCTATCTCAGGCGTGCCGGGCATCGGGTCACCGTGTTCGAGCGCTTCGATGAGCCGAAGCCGGTCGGCTCCGGGCTGATTCTTCAGCCGACAGGGCTGACGGTACTGGCCGGTCTTGGCCTGCTCGACGACATACTGGCGCTGGGCAGCCGCATAGACCGCCTGCATGGCGCCGATGCTTCCACTGGCCGCACGGTGCTCGATGTCCGCTACGATGCGCAACGCGGTGGCCGCTTCGGGCTGGCGGTGCACCGGGCGGCTTTGTTCGGTGTGCTTTTCCGCGCCGCGCAGAGCGAGGCGATCGCCATCGAGACCGGCGTCGAGATCGAGGCCCTGGAGACCGGCGAACGGGCGACGCTGATCTGTGGCAACGGGCGGAGGGCAGGGCCATTCGATCTGGTCGTCGACGCCAGCGGTTCGCGCTCGAAACTGCGCCGCGAAAGCGCTCCAGGCGAGCCGCGGCCACTCACCTATGGTGCGTTCTGGGCCTCGCTCGGCTGGCGTGGCGATGGTTTCGACGAGCACGCGCTGCTGCAACGCTACGACAAAGCGAGCGTGATGATCGGCGTGCTGCCGATCGGCCGACCGGAGCCGGGCGCTGAAAAGATGGCGGCCTTCTTCTGGAGCCTGAAGCCGTCGGATGCCGATGAGGTGCGCGTTCGCGGCCTGAACGCCTGGAAGGAAAGGGTGGTCCGGCTGTGGCCGCAGAGCGAGGCGTTCACCAGCCAGATCGACAGTTTCGACCAGCTCTCGCTGGCCCGCTACGGCCACCACACGATGAAGCTTCCGGCCGGTAGGCGATTGGCCGTCATCGGCGATGCGGCGCATTCCACCAGTCCGCAACTCGGGCAAGGGGCGAACATGGCGCTGCTCGATGCCGCGGCGCTCAGCAATGCGCTGGCGCGGGCGTCAAACGTCGAGGCAGCGCTGGAGGCCTATGCGAGGGCGCGGCGCTGGCATGTCCGCGTCTTCCAGGCGCTGTCGCTGGCATTCACGCCGTTCTACCAGTCGGATTCGGTGGCGCTGCCCTTCCTCCGCGACAGGCTGGTGGCGACGGTGGCAAAAATCCCGCCGGCGCCGCAATTCCTCGCCTCGATGGTGGCGGGAACCGTGATCGATCCGTTCAGGCGGATTGGACTTGAGGAAACGCGGTGGGATTTCGGACAAAATCCGGATCATGATACGACCGCATCCTAGAGTTTTTCGCATCAGACCGATCCGCATGAACGCTGTCATGTCCATAGTCCGAAAATCGCTAGGCCTGATGCAGGTCGTTGCATCTGTCCTGGCCACGTCGGTCGTGGCGCCGCCCTTGCCGACGGCGCAAGCTCAGACGCCGGGCCAAGCCGGTCAGCAGACTCCAGCAGGCAGTGAAGAGGCGCTGAAAGTTCGGATCGATGCGGCCTACAAGCTGATGATGGAGGTCGGGCGCTTCGACGATGGTTATGCGCAGTTGCGGGCAGCGCTGCTCGATGCGGCCAGGAGCGACCTCTACGAGTTCACCGTGGAGAGCTACTCGAACGCCGGCGCGACGTTCCTCAACAACCAGATCCTCGACAACGCCGAGGAGATTTTCGCCGAAGGCCTGAAAACCAGGGCGATGCAGCAGGATGTCGCGAAGCGTGCCGATTTCTATCTCAATTACGCAATGCTGAAACAGGCCGAGAAAGACTATCAGGGCTTCGTTTCCATGTGCGCTACGGCAACCAATCTCTACGCCCACTACCAAGGCACGGAATCCCTGGAACTCATGTATGCCAACGATGTGCTGGCGACAGGGATCGCTGCATTCGGTCAAATCGCTGCGGCGATCAACGTTGACCAGCGCAATCTGGAGATTGCGGAGCGGGTGCTTGGCCAGGACGATCGCTTCACCTGGAAGCTGCAGAACAATCTGGCCGACATGCTGCGTCAGATCGGGGCACCGACACGCGCCTTACAGTACGACCTGAATGTGCTCGAGAAACGTATCGGCTACTACGGGCCAAATCACTTCAACGTTCTGGTTAGCGCCAACAACACGGCTCAGGACTATCTCGACCTCGCCAAGTACGACGAGGCCTTGCGCTATTTCCAGCAGGACCGGGATATCGCTGTCCTCCTCAAGCAGGAAGGCAATCTGATTGAGCAGGCCGATGCCTGGCTGCTTTACACCAGGGCTCTTTCCGGTGCACAGCCGCTCGACGCGCCGACGCTCGCACGCTTGCTGCCGCTGACCAACGACGCGAGTTATCCCGAGATATTGGCAATCAAGATCGCCAACCTGCTCGCCGCGCATTTCGCCGCGATGGGCGATACCGAAAACAGCATGAACC
>NZ_RZPQ01000195.1:0-8522 GCF_003999135.1 Mesorhizobium sp. M7A.F.Ca.CA.004.06.1.1
GCGCGCGACATAGACGCCGACCCGCTCGCTCGCCACCATGCGGCGGAAATCCGGTTCGCTGGTGTGGTCAGTGGCCAGGATGATCAGGCCGATGCGCATGTCGAGCGGGCGTGCATCCAGCGCCGGCCGTTTCGGGTAGATCTTGATCTCGGGCAAGGGTTTCATCGGTTACCTCTCGATCTTGCCGTAGCGGCGTTCCAGCCAGCGCAGCAGCACGACCGAAAACAGACTGATGACCAGGAAGAAAGCACCGACCAAGGTGATCGGCTCGATATAGCGATAGTAGGTGTTGGCGACGCTTTTGGCCTGGTTCATCAGTTCCAGCACGGTGATTGCCGACAGCAGCGGCGTTTCCTTGAACATGGCGATGAAATAATTGGCGAGCGCCGGAATCATCGGCGGGATGGCCTGCGGAATGATGATGTGGGTCCAGGTCTGACTGGCGCTCAAATTGCATGCCTTGGCGGCCTCCCATTGGCCGCGCGGCACATTGTCGATGCCGGCACGATAAACCTCGGCCGTGTAGGTGCCGTAATGCAGCCCGAGCCCGATGACACCGGCGACCAGCGGCGGCAACAGGATGCCGATGTCGGGCAGCACGTAGAAAATGAAATAGAGCTGCACCAGCAGCGGCGTGCCACGGATGAATTCAGCCGCCCAGCCGACCGTGCGCGACAGCGCTTTGTTGGGCGAGCGGCGCGCCAGCGCAATGCCCAGCCCGACGACCGCCGCCAGCACCGAGCCGAGCAGCGTCGCCAGGATGGTGATCTTCACCCCCTGGATCAGCGTCGGCATGATTTCCCAGACGAAATTCCAATCCCATTCCATCAGCAGGCCCAATTTATCAGAAGGAAATTGGCCATCAGGCACGCACCCCATCGAGGCCGCGCGCCATGCGTCGTTCCAGCGAGCGCACGCCCCACGAGATGAGCAGGGCGAGGATGAAATAGATGATCAGGATGGTGGTGAATGGCACCAGGGTGTTGCCGGTCTGGGCGCGCACCACCTGCGCCTGGAAGGTCAGGTCGGTGAGCGAGATCAGCGACACCACGGCGGTCGCCTTGAGCAATTCGATGGCGTTGTTGCCGAAAGTCGGCAGCATCACCAGCAGCGCCTGCGGCAGGATGATGTGGCGCATGCCTTGCCACCGCCCGAGATTGAGCGCGGTGCAGGCCTCATACTGTTCGCGGCCGATCGACTGGATGGCGCCGCGCACGACTTCGGCGGCGTAGGCGCCGACATTGAGGCCGAGCGCCAGCACGCCGGCCTGCAACGGGGTCAACGAAATGCCGATGAAGGGCAGCACGAAATAGGCCCAGAACAACTGCACGAAGATCGAGGTGCCGCGGAAGAATTCGATATAGGCGGTGGCCAACCAACGCAGCGCAAAGAAGCGCGATACGCGCCCCATGCCGGCGAGGAAGGCCATGATCAACGCCAGCACCGACCCCATCAGCGTCAGCTCGATGGTGACAAGCGCTCCCTGCAATATCAGGCCGAAATAGCCGGACCACTGGGTCATTTACGTTCCAACGTTGGGTTTAGCTCCTTCTCCCCGTACGGGGAGAAGATGCCGGCAGGCAGATGAGGGGCGGCACTAGAGTCTCAGAACTTGGCGCCGCCCCTCATCCATCACTTCGTGACACCTTCTCCCCGTTGAACGGGGAGAAGGAAAAATCACTTCGCCGCGCAGAGCTTGTCGCGGCTGGTCGACATCGCCGCCGCCGCCGAGAAGCCGTAGGGTTCGATAATCTTGGCGAACTCGCCTGATTTCTTCATCTTGGCCAGTTCTACGTCGAAGGCGTCGCGCAGTGCCTCATCGCCCTTCTTGAAGGCGGCGCCGTCGCAATAGACCGGTGCGCCCTGCACCGGAGCGATGACTTCGAGGTTCGGATCGTTGGCCTTCTTGACCAGATCATTGATCGACAGGACGGGCAGCGAATAAGCGTCGATGCGACCATCTTGGAGCATCTTCACGCCGCTCTGGCCATCCGGCACGACGATGACGCGATCGCGTGGCACGCCGGCATTGAGCGCGAGCTTCTCCTCGGTGCCGCCGCCTGGCGCGCCGATGGTCGCAGTCGTATCCTTGGCGACATCCTCATAGCTCTTGAAGCCCTTCGGATTGCCCTTCTTCACCAACATCGCCTCGGCATCGCAAAGCACCGGCTCGGAATAGACGACGGCGGCGCAGCGTTCCGGCTTCATGAACAGGCCGGCGGTGACGACATCGAAGCGACCTGCCTGCAGGCCGGGGATCATGGCGCCATATTCAGAGATCGAAGCGGCGACGTCGGCGACGCCGAGCCGCTTGAATATCTCGCGGGCCACATCGGGCGCGGCACCCGAAACCTTGCCATCGGCGGCGACCGCCGTGTAGGGCGGCTCGTTGGCGATGGCGAGGCGAGCGAAACCTTGCGCCTTAAGCTGTTCGAGCTTGCTGTCGTCGGCCGAACCGGGGATAGAGGCGGCCAGCACCGCCGTCAGTGCAAGACCGGCAACGCCGGCCAGAATGCCAAGTTTGTTCATTGTTCCCAACTCCTTGTTTCTTGTCTTGCTTTTGTTACGGGCGGCCTCGCCGCCTTTGATGGCGGCGTTGCCGCCTCGGCATTACGGTCAGACGCGATGTCCGGCCGCGATGATCTTCTTCAGGAAGCCTTGCGTGCGCTCCTGCTTGGGATTGCGGAAAATCTCGTCCGGCTTGCCTTCCTCGACGATTCTGCCACGATCGAAGAACAGCACCCGGTCGGCGAAATCATGGGCGAAACCCATCTCGTGGGTGACCAGCAGCATGGTCATGTCGGTCTCGGCGGCGAGTTTGCGCATGACGTTCATCACCTCCTCGACGAGCTCCGGATCGAGCGCCGACGTCACCTCGTCGAACAGCATGATCTTCGGCGACAGCGCGAGTGCCCGGGCGATCGCGACGCGTTGCTTCTGCCCGCCGGATAGCTGCGCCGGCATGGACTTGGCCTTGTCGGCCATGCCGACCATTTCGAGCAGTTCCATCGCCCGCTTTTCGGCGGCGGCGCGTGGCGTGCCCTTGGTCAGCATCGGCGCCAGCGTGACATTGTCCATGACGCATTTGTGCGGAAACAGGTTGAACAGCTGGAACACCATGCCGATCTTCCGCCGCATCCTTGTCAGATGCCGCTCATCGGCGGGCAGCAGCTGGCCATTGCGTTCCATGTGGTAGAGCTGCTCGCCGTCGATCTGGATATGACCGCCATCGATGCGCTCAAGTGTCATCAGGATGCGCAGGATCGTCGTCTTGCCCGAGCCCGACGGGCCGATCAGCGCCAGCTTCTCGCCGGGCATGACCTGCATCGACAGGCCGTCCAGCACCTTGAAGCTGCCGAAGCTCTTCGAGATGCCGTCGATCTTGATGATGGGCGCTGATGCGGACAAATAAATTCCCCGTGCTGGAGAAGCCTGTGCCCCTTAACGATGCGGAACGCGCCAAATCATGTCAATCGGAAAAATAATATCATGACAATATTTCCCATTCCGCACAATTCTTGAGCAACCAGTGCCGAAGAGTGCGCCGGGATTCGGGTCAGGCCGAGCCGAGAATGGGAGCCTCCGAGAACCGGAACGGAGCGTACTTTTCGTACGTGAGTACCGGAAGCGCAGGAGGCTGCCTTTCGCAGGCCGGCATCACCCGGATAGCGGCGCACTCGCTAGATAGCGAGCAGCAGGTGCTCGGGATCGCCGAGCAAAAGCTTGGTGACAACGCCGAGGCCGGCGCGCAGTTCCCCCTCGGTGGTCGAACCCAGCGAGATACGAACCGCCGGATGCCACGGCGCAGCCGAAATACGGAAGGACGTGCCGGGTGCAATCGCCACGCCCTGCAGGCGAGCCTGGGCGACAAAGCTTTCCTCAGCCCGGTCGGCCGGCAGTTGCAGCCAGACATGCAACCCGTCGCGCCGGGCGCAATAGTCCACCCCCGCCAGCACTTGCGCTGCAATATCCTGCCGGCGCCGCAAAGCCGCGCGCTGCCAGTGGACAAGCTCCATCGCCGTGCCGTCGGTCACCCATTTGGTGGCGATCTCGGCCACCAGCGGCGTCGCCATCCAGTTCGAGACCAGATGCCGGTTGGCGACGGCGGCGACGTAGCGGTCGGGCGCGGCCAGATAGCCGATGCGCAGACCGGGCACGGTGATCTTGGTGAAGGAGGTGACGTAGAGCGTGCGCTCCGGCGCGAACGCGGCAACCGGCGGCGGCCGGTCTTCGACCAGCGGACCGAGCACATCGTTCTCGATGATGGCGATGTCGTGCTTGCGCGCGACCGCGGCGATCTCTTCTCGCCGCCGCGCATCCATCAGGGTCGCCGTCGGGTTGATCACCGAGGGCTGCACGAAGACCGCGCGGATGTCGGAAAGCCGGCAGGCCTCGTCCAGCGCTTCCGGGATCAGGCCGTTGTCGTCGATCGGCAGGCCTTCCAGATTGAAGCCGAGATAGCGTGCCAACGGCACCAGCGTATGGTGGCCGATCGCCTCGGTGGCAACCGTCGAACCCGGCGGCGCGACGCTCATCAGCGCCACGGTCATGCCGGCGGTGGCGCCGTTGGTCAGGCTGACGTTCTGCGGCGATGCATCGAGGCCACAAAGCCTCAG
Organism: Mesorhizobium sp. M7A.F.Ca.CA.004.06.1.1; assembly: GCF_003999135.1. Lineage (NCBI taxonomy): Bacteria > Pseudomonadati > Pseudomonadota > Alphaproteobacteria > Hyphomicrobiales > Phyllobacteriaceae > Mesorhizobium > Mesorhizobium sp. M7A.F.Ca.CA.004.06.1.1. The sequence goes on from NZ_RZPQ01000195.1 coordinate 4,617, forward strand.
CCATTCGACCGCCACCGCGCGGTGGCGCGGAAACACCATGTTGGGCCGGAACGAAAGTGCTGAACTCGACGGCAGGTTCTCAGCCAGCCAGCCCAGTGCTTGTTTCAGCCGCTCCAGATGCATCGGCTCACAAACCGGTTTCAGGATCGACAGGTCGATGACTTCGCCGAGCCGCTCGGGCAGATATGGCGGCTCCGGCTCGCGGCGCTGCGTCTGGACGAAGCTGCCGCGGCCGATCTCGCCCGAAATCAGGCCGCGACGGATCAGTTCCTCATAGGCGCGGCTGACCGTCTGCACCGAAAGTTTCAGATCGTCGGCCAGCCTGCGATGGGTCGGCAGCCGCGCACCATTGGCCAGGCGCCCGTCATGGATGGCACGCGCGAACTGGTCGGCCAGCGATTGATATGCCGGCCGCCTGATGAGTGCGGGATCGGGTTGCCACAATGTCATGACTTATTAGAGATCGAAATCAGTGCAATTGACAATCGAAATAATGCGCCGTCATGGTACTCGGACGAAAAGTGAGCTCTGATGACATCAGCGAAACTCGACCCGATCGACCTGAAAATCCTCGACGCCATCCAGCGCGACGGACGCATTACCAAGCTGGCGCTGGCCGAGCAGGTCGGCCTGTCGCCGACGCCGTGCTGGATGCGGCTGCGCAAGCTGGAAAAGGCCGGCATCGTCTCGGGCTATCACGCCAGGATCGCCATGCGCGTCGTGGCACCCGTCGCCACCGTGCTGATGGAGGTGACCCTGGCCAACCACCGCCAGGCCGATTTCGACCGCTTCGAGCGCGTCATCCGAGACATCCCAGAGATCGTCGCCTGCTGGTCGGTGGGCGGCGGCGTCGACTATGTGCTGAAGGTGATGGCGCGCGACATCGACGCCTATCAGCGGCTGGTCGACGGCTTGCTCGACCGCGAAATCGGCATCGATCGCTACTTCACCTACATCGTCATCAAGACAGTGAAGGACGAGATCGCGCTGCCCATAGCCGACCTGCTGCCGGCGCAAGCATGAGGTCAATCTCCCCTACCGTACACCCAGGAGACTGATCGAAACCCCCGTCACGTCGTCATCCTGGGGCGAAGCAAGGAGCGCAGCGACGCGGCGCAGACCCCAGGATCCATGCCGCGACTTCAAAGCGCTGCTGCGGTGCAGAATTCTGCTCCGCTGCATTCCTCGACCAAGATCACGGCATGGATCCTCGGGTCTGCGCCGCGTCGCTTCGCTCCTGCTCCGCCCGTGGATGACGAAGGCGGGGAGGCTTCGGCCAATCTCCAGGTTTAGTGCCGCCCACCGGTCAGCAGAGAGATCATCTGCGCCCGCGGGCCAATAGAGACAATCTCTCTCTATGGGGCTGTCCAAACAGCCTTTCTGTCTGCATCGGGACGGATAATCTTCCCGCATCAGTCCGAACCGGGAGGTCTCGACCATGTCCGCGCATTTCGCCCGCTCGCATCGCCATGAAGCGCTCGATCGCCTCGCCGACCGCCGGCTGCTGCGTGAACTCGCCTATGTCGATGGCCACTGGACGGCGAGCGAGGCTGCCGAAAGCTTCGAAGTCACCGACCCGGCCACCGGCACCACAGTCGCTTTCGTCGCCGCGCTCGACGGCCGGCAGACGACGAAGGCGATCGATGCCGCCGCGCGCGCCTTCCCGGCGTGGCGGGCGCTGTTGCCGCAGGAGCGCTCGAAAATCCTGCGGAAATGGTTCGAGTTGATCATCGCTGCAAAGCAAGACCTCGCTCTGCTGATGACGCTGGAACAGGGCAAGCCGCTGCAGGAGTCGCTGGGCGAAATCGACTATGCCGCTTCCTTCGTCGAATGGTATGCCGAAGAAGCAAAACGCTTGAATGCCGAGAGCGTCACAAGCCATCTGCCGGGCGCCGAGATGATGGTGCGACGCGAGCCGCTCGGTGTCGTCGGCGTCGTCACGCCGTGGAATTTTCCGTCGGCGATGCTGACCCGCAAGGCTGCGGCAGCCCTTGCCGCCGGCTGCACGATCGTTGCGCATCCGTCCTCGGAAACACCGCTGTCGGCGCTGGCGCTGGCCGAACTCGGCGAACGCGCCGGCTTGCCCGCCGGCGTCTTCAACATCATCACCGGCAAGGCTTCGACCATCGTCGGCCGGATGTGCGAAGATCCGCGCGTCCGTGCCATGAGCTTTACCGGCTCGACCGAGATCGGCCGGCTGATCGCCGCGCAAAGTGCTGCGACGATGAAGCGGCTGGTGATGGAGCTTGGCGGCCACGCCCCGCTGATCGTCTTTGCCGATGCCGATCTGGACAAAGCGGTTGATATCGCCATCGACGCCAAATTCGCCACGTCGGGCCAGGACTGCCTCGCTGCCAACCGTATCTATGTCCAGCGTCCGATCTACGATCGGTTCTGCGCCGCCTTCGCCAAGCGTATCGAGACGTTGCGGACCGGCAATGGCCTTGCTGATAGCACCGACATCGGCCCGCTGATGCACGAGCGCGCCGTCAAGAAGGTCGAGGAACAGGTCGCCGATGCCATCGCTCACGGCGCGCGCTGCCTCACCGGCGGCAAGCGGCACCAGGCTGGCCCACTGTTCTATCAGCCGACGCTGCTGGCCGATGTCACCGATGAAGCACTGATCATGCGCGAGGAGACGTTTGGTCCGGTTGCCGCCGTGACGCCGTTCGACAGCGAGGATGAAGTGATTGCCCGCGCCAACGCTACCGAATATGGCCTCGTTGCCTATGTCGTGACCGAGAATGGCGGCCGGCAGCAGCGCATGGGCCGCGCGCTCGACTACGGCATGGTCGCCATCAACCGCGTCAAGATCACCGGCGCGCCGATTCCGTTCGGCGGCGTCAAGCAATCGGGCATCGGGCGCGAAGGCTCGCGCCACGGACTCGAGGCTTTCACCGATCTCAAATATCTCTGCCTGGATGTAGCTTAAGCTGCGCCGGAATCGCCGTTTTGTCAGGAGTCAAAAGAATGCTCGACCAGTCCAACGAACTCGCCGCCTGGGATCGCGACCACTTCTTCCATCCCTCGACCCATATGGGCACGCATGCGCGGGGCGAAAGCCCGACGCGCATCATGGCCGGCGGTGAAGGCGTCACCGTCTGGGACAACAATGGCAAGAAGAGCCTCGATGCCTTCGCCGGCCTCTATTGTGTCAATGTCGGCTACGGCCGTCAGAAGATCGCCGATGCCATCGCCGCCCAGGCGAAGAACCTCGCCTACTACCACGCCTATGTCGGCCACGGCACCGAGGCCTCGATCACGCTGGCCAAGATGATCATCGATCGCGCGCCGCAGGGCATGTCGCGCGTCTATTTCGGCCTCTCCGGTTCCGATGCCAACGAAACCAACATCAAGCTGATCTGGTACTACAACAACGTGCTCGGCCGGCCGGAGAAGAAGAAGATCATTTCGCGCTGGCGCGGCTATCACGGCTCGGGCGTGATGACTGGATCGCTGACCGGGCTCGACCTGTTCCACAACGCCTTCGACCTGCCGCGCGCACCGATCCTGCACACCGAGGCGCCCTACTATTTCCGCCGCGCCGACCGCTCGATGAGCGAGGAGCAATTTTCTCAGCATTGCGCCGACAAGCTCGAGGAGATGATCCTGGCTGAGGGTCCGGAAACCGTCGCGGCCTTCATCGGCGAGCCGATCCTCGGCACCGGCGGCATCGTGCCGCCGCCGGCCGGCTATTGGGAAAAGATCCAGGCGGTGCTGAAGAAGTACGACGTGCTTCTGGTCGCCGACGAGGTGGTGACGGGCTTCGGCCGGCTGGGCACCATGTTCGGCTCCGACCATTACGGCATCAAGCCGGACCTGATCACCATCGCCAAGGGCCTGACCTCGGCCTATGCGCCGCTGTCGGGCGTCATCGTCGCCGACAAGATGTGGCAGGTGCTGGTT
>NZ_RZPQ01000196.1:0-8506 GCF_003999135.1 Mesorhizobium sp. M7A.F.Ca.CA.004.06.1.1
GGTCGCGGGCATCGGGGCTGACCCGCGCCCAGTGGCAGGTGCTCGCCTATCTCTGCCTGCATGAGGGCATCCACCAGAACAAACTGGCCGATCTTATCGAGATCACGCCGATCACGCTCGCCCGGCTGCTCGATAAGATGGAGGCACGCGGCTTCATCGAGCGCCGGCCCAATCCCGCTGACCGCCGGGCATGGCTGCTCTACCTGAAGCCGCAAGCTTATCCGCTCATCGAAACCATGCGCACCAATGGGCAGAAGACGCGGGACGAGGCCTTTGTCGGTCTTTCCGCGGATGCCCAGCTGCATCTGCTGCAAACCCTATCCCTCATCAAATCCAATCTGCTCGCGGCTTGCACCCAGCCTGCCGCCGACCGGGAGAAAACACATGGCTGAATCAACCTCACCAAAGAAGCCTGCCGAAGAAGACGGATCCTCCGCCGGCCGGGCGCGCGACCAGATCATCCGACTGGACAGCGAACGCGAACAAAGGCGAGCCGGCACCCTCATCGGCAATGACGAGCTCGAAGCACCGGTCGCCCTGGAGCCGGCGGCGCTCGAGGCGCCGTCCAAGGAGCCACGGCAGGCCACGGTTGCGGTGGCGCCTCCGGCGCCGGTCAAGCCCAAGCGCGGCCGGGCACGGCCGATCCTGTTTGCCCTGCTTCCGGTCGCGCTGGTCGTCGGCGGCTATTACTACGTCATCGGCGGCCAGGTCATGACGACCGACAACGCCTACATCCAGGCGCAGTCGCTCGGCGTTTCCACCGATGTCTCCGGCACTGTGTCCGAGATCGACGTGCACGAGAACGAGGCGGTGAAGAAGGACCAGGTGCTTTTCCGGCTGCGGCCGGCCTCTTTCGAAACCGCTCTTGCCGCCGCCCAGGCGCAGCTCGGCACTGTGCGCAACCAGGTGCTGACCTTGCAGGCGAGCTACCAGCAGTCGCAGGCGCTGATCGAGCAGGCGCAGGCCGACATCCCCTATTACGAGGCCGCTTTCCAGCGCCAGCAGGATCTGCTCAAGACCTCCACCTCCTCCAAGGCGACCTTCGACAGCGCCCAGCACGACCTCGTCGCCGCCCGCCAGAAAGTGTCCGTTGCCCAGGCGCAGGCACAGGCGACGCTTGCCCAGCTTGGCGGCGACGCCAGCCAGCCGGTGGAGAAGAATCCGTTCTACCTCCAGGCGCAGTCGGCGGTGGACGACGCCCAGCGCAATCTTGCCGATTCCATCGTCAAGGCGCCGTTCGACGGCATAGTCACCAATGTCGACGCGCTTCAGGTCGGCAAGTACCTGCCGGCTTCGCAGCCGGCCTTCAGCCTGATTTCGGCGACCGATCTGTGGATCGCGGCGGAGCCGAAGGAAACCGAACTGACTTATGTGCGGCCGGGACAGACGGCGACGATCAGCGTCGACAGCTACCCGGGTGCCGTCTGGCACGGCACGGTCGCCTCGATCAGCCCGGCGTCATCGTCGAGCTTCTCCTTGCTTCCGGCGCAGAACACCACCGGCAACTGGGTCAAGGTCGTGCAACGCATTCCGATGCGCGTGACGTTGGACGATCTCCAAGGCAAGCCGCCGTTGCGTGGCGGGATGAGCGTCGTGGTCGGCATCGATACCGGCCACGCGCGCGGCCTGCCGGACTTCGTGACGGACCTCCTCGGCCGGTTCGGACAAAAGTCATGACCGGCGCGTCCGCGACAGGTGGCGTGGTCGCCAATCGCGGCGCCATCACCGCCTGCGTGATCCTGGCCGTGATCATGCAGGCACTGGACACGACCATCGCCAATGTGGCGCTGCCCTATATCCAGGGTAGCGTTTCGGCGAGCGCCGACCAGATTAACTGGGTGCTGACGTCCTACATCGTCGCGGCGGCCGTCATGACGCCGCCTTCGGGCTATCTTGCCAATCGTTTCGGCCGCAAGCGCATCCTTTTGATCTCCATCACCGGCTTCGTCGTCGCGTCGGTGCTGTGCGGCTTCGCGCAGTCGCTGCCGCAGATCGTCGGCTTCCGCCTGCTGCAAGGCCTGTTCGGCGCAGCCCTGGTGCCGCTGGCGCAGAGCATCCTGCTCGACATCTACAGCGTCGAGGAGCGCGGCTCGGCGATGGCGCTGTTCGGCGTTTCGGTGATGGTCGGGCCGGTGCTCGGGCCGGTCATCGGCGGCTGGCTGACCGAGAATGTCAGCTGGCGCTGGGTGTTCTACATCAACGTCCCGATCGGGGCCCTGGCCTTCGCCGGCGTCTCGATGTTCGTCCAGGAAACCAAGACGGACCTTAAGGCCAGGCTGGACTGGCTGGGCTTCGGCATGCTCAGCGTCACCATCGCATCGCTGCAGATGTTCCTCGATCGCGGCGAGCAGCTCAACTGGTTCTCGTCGTCCGAGATCATCGTCGAGGCGCTGATCTGCGCGTCGGCCTTCTACATCTTCCTCGTCCACACTTTCACCGCCAAAAACACCTTCGTGAACCCGCGGCTGTTCCTCGACAGGAATTTCGCCGTCGGCATGATCTTCATCTTCATCATCGGCATCACCTATCTGGCCTCGCTGGCCCTGATGACGCCCTATCTGCAGACGCTGATGGGCTATCCGGTGGTGACGGCCGGCATCGTCATGGGGCCGCGCGGTCTCGGCACCATGGCTTGCATGTTCCTGGTCGGCAGGCTGATCGGCAAGGTGGACACGCGCTGGCTGCTGTTGACCGGCCTGCTGGTCACCGCCTGGGCGATGTACGACATGACCGGCTGGACCCCTGATGTGTCGCAATGGACGATCATCAGCACCGGCTTCATCCAGGGCGCTGGCCTGGGTTTCCTGTTCGTGCCGCTGACCACCATCACCTTCGCCACGCTGGCGCCGGAGCGGCGCGCGGAAGGCACAGGCCTTTACAATCTGTCGCGGAACATCGGCTCCAGCGTCGGCATATCCGTCGTCACCGCGCTGTTGACGGAGAACGTGCAGATCAACCACGCCAACATCGCCACCTATGTGACGCCCTACAACCAGGCTTTCAGCAATCCGGCCATCTTCCAGGCGATGGATCCCTACAGCGCCGCGGGCCGCGCCGCGCTCGACGGCGTGGTGACGCTGCAGGCGACGATCATAAGCTATATGAACGACTTCAAGCTGATGATGATCCTGTCGCTTGCCGCCATTCCGCTGGTTCTCTTGCTGCGCAAGCCGGCGACGCCAGCCAAGGTCGACCACAGCGCCGTGATGGAGTGATGTTTTGGTCGAGGGCCTTTTGTTGAAGCAAGTTTCGAATGCGTCACCGTCGACAAAATGGAAATACAACGTATGGCGACGTCGTCGGCTGTCCCGTTGCACGTGATGCTAGGTTGCCCAAGTATCCAGCTGATTGAGGACGGCAATCGCCGGATACGATTTCCTGCCGGGATAACTTTGGCGGTAGTAGGCATTCCAATAGCTTGTCGCCTTAGCGCGTATTGCACGCATTACCTGCCGGTTCTGCCGGACGAAACTGGCGTAAGCTGTCTGATCGAAATACGGCATCGCCAAATGGATATCGTCGAGAATTTCGACGACGTACTCGCCTAAGAGAAGAACGATGAATGGAATCGTCCAAGGCTCGTTCAGCGGAAGGATAATTTTGGCTGATTTTTGCCTCAGATAACCGTCTGTCGAACGTGTCAGCAAGCACTGCGACCCCGGCGAAAAGCTAGCGAAATCGACAGCTACGGTCGGCAGAAAATGCAACCGATAGGGAATGTAGATGCTGATCCCATCAGATGTGAGATGCCTCGAGGTTGTTCGGTAAGTGTCGTCGACGATGGGAGTCAATTCCTCAGCAGCTATATCGCCAAGCGCTCCAACTCCGAAAGCTGACTTTGCGGCATTTGGGAAAGGCTTGCGTTGGGTAAACCAATCCACGTCGTGTTCCTAACAAGGCTACGAAATCGATATGCAGTCAGTATGTCACATCTGCGGGCGCTAGGTGAGCGTTGTCTCTCTACCCCTCAACCGCGTTGGCAGTCGCATCGCGACGCCACATTCCGGTGCGCGGCGGTCCGTGCCAGCTTACGGCTAACCGGCATCTCGGCTACCCCTGCAAGCGCTCCGTTCAGGTATTTGTCCTCTACGGTCTTCGGTCCATGAACCAAAAGAAACCGGGTCCTGTGAGGGACAGGACCCCGGCCGATGCCGATACGACTTCCCAAGAAACATGGCACCTCGTCATGAGGTGGGGATGGCAGGCCCGAGAAAGCCCCAACGGACCTGCCTTGATCCCCTTTGCCGAAAGCCGTTACTTCGGCAACAGCACCTTGTTGACGACATGGATGACGCCGTTCGACTGGTTGACGTCGGCGATCGTCACTCGCGCCTCGCCGCCTGACTCATCCATGATGTAGAGCTTGCCCTTCTTGACTTCAGCGGTCAGCGTGTCACCGGAGACGGTTTTCATCTCGTACTTGCCGCCCATCGCTTTGGCCTTCTTCATCATTTCGGCGCCCGAAATCTTGCCTGCCACGACATGCGCGGTCAGCACCTTGGTGAGCTTGCCCTTGTTCTCCGGCTTCAGCAGCGTGTCGACGGTGCCCTTGGGCAGTTTCGCAAACGCCGCGTTGGTCGGGGCGAAGACTGTGAACGGGCCAGCACCCTGCAGCGTGTCGACCAGGCCGGCGGCCTTGACCGCGGCGACCAGCGTCGTGTGGTCCTTCGAATTGACGGCGTTCTCGACGATGTTCTTGGTGGTGTACATCGGCGCGCCGCCGACATTCGGGTTTTTGGCATAGGCGGGCGCGGCAATCGCCACGCCGGCGACGAACGCGGAAAGGGCGATGGTCCTGAATGACGGCAAGCGCATATGGTCTTCCTCCGGGTGAGGGCTGATCGGAATTGATAGCCTTTGGAAACGCACAGGCAGTCACGCCGCCGGCGGGGCGCAAGTTTCGCCGATCACAGGAACGTGATGCCGAAAGCGGCTTGAACGAAAAAGCCCCGCGCGAGGCGGGGCTTTGAAGGATGGAGAAAGCGCTGCGCCTTCTATTCGGCCGGTGATGGTTTCTTTCGGAACAGCGCGACCAGATTGTCCCACAGCTCGATCTTGGCGCCCTGGCGCTTCATGATGATGCCTTGCTGCAGGATCGACAGCGTGTTGTTCCAGGCCCAGTAGATGACCAGGCCGGCCGGGAAACCCGCCATCATGAAGGTAAAGATGACAGGCATCCAGGTGAAGATCGCCGCCTGCGTCGGGTCCGGCGGCGTCGGGTTCATGCGCATCTGCAGGAACATGGTGACGCCCATGATCAGCGGCCATACGCCGATCATCAGCATATGCGGCAGCGTGATCGGAATGAGGCCGAACAGGTTGAACAGCGATGTCGGATCGGGCGCGGCCAGATCCTGGATCCAGCCGAAGAACGGCGCATGACGCATCTCGATGGTGATGTAGAGCACCTTGTAGAGCGCGAAGAACACCGGGATCTGCAGCGCCACCGGCCAGCAGCCGGCGATCGGATTGATCTTCTCGGTCTTGTAGAGCTCCATCATCGCCTGCTGCTGCTTCATCTTGTCGTCCGCGTATTTCTCGCGGATCTCGAGCATTTTCGGCTGCACCTTCTTCATGTTCGCCATCGACGCGTAGGACTTGTTGGCGAGCGGGTAGAAGATGGCCTTGACGATGACGGTGGTGGCGAGGATGGCCAGACCGAAATTGCCGAAGAATTTGTAGAGCGTGTCGATCAGCCAGAACATCGGCTTGGTGATGAAGTGGAACCAGCCCCAGTCGATCAAAAGATCGAACCGCTTGATTTGACGGTCCTCTGCATAGGCGTTGATCTTGCCGACCTCCTTGGCGCCGGCGAAGATCTCGCTCTCCACCGTCGCCGATTGACCCGCGGCAACCGTTATCGGGTCGGTCAGGAAGTCGGACTGATAGCGGTGGCGGCCGTCCTCGAAAAAGGCGTAGCGCGGCTGGAACGGCTGCTTTTCGGTCGGCACCAGCGTCACCGCCCAGTATTTGTCGGTAATGCCCAACCAGCCGTCAGTCGACTTGCCCGGCGTGAACTGCTTGTCCGATTCGATGGACGCGTATTTGTGCTCCTGCAGGCCTTCGGTGCCGGTGAAGCCGATCAGGCCCTCATGCAGCACATAGGTGCTGGCAACGAGCGGCTTGTCGAAGCGGGTGACGCGGCCGTAATTGGACAGCGAGACGGCGGCCGTGCCCGCATTCTGCACCGTGTCGGACACCGTGAACATGTAATCGGTGTCGACGGAGAAGGTGCGCTTGAAGGTCAAGCCCTTGTCGTTCGAATAGGTCAGCGTGACCGGGGTCGTCGGCGTCAGCGTCGCATTGCCGTCGACGGTCCACACAGTCTCCGGACCGGGCACCGCACCGGTCTTGTCGTTGCCGACAAAGCCGATCTCGGCATAATAGCCATTGGGCAGTGCCGCCGGGTTGAGCAGGCTGATCTCGGGCGAGTTCTTGTCGACCGTCTCGGTGTAGTGCTTGAGCTTGAGGTCGTCGAGGCGGGCGCCGGTCAGGTTGATCGAACCCTCGAGGCTCGGCGTGTCGATCTTCGCGCGGGTCGTCGTGGCGAGCGCCTGTTCGCGGCCGGCCGGCGTCACGGCGTCGGTACCCGGTGCATTCGGAATGGCGCCAGGTGCGGCGGGCGTTCCGGTGTCGGTACCGGCGGCCTTCTTCTGCTCCTCGATGCGCTGCTGTTCGACGCGGGCCGCCTCGCGCTGGGCTTCGCTGCGCGGCAACACGTAAAAATATTGCCATACCGCAAGGATCAGCACCGACAGCGCGATGGTGATGAAGAAGTTCCGGTTGTTTTCCATCGAAAGCCCTTGGCCTATCGTGTTCCGCGCAGTCGGCGGGAGAGTTCGGCCTTCAACTGGCCGAACGGAGTGGTAAGCACGTCTTCGCGCCCGACGATGACATAATCATTGCCAGGCGCCATGTCACTTGCAGCATGCGTACGGATGGCTTCTCGCAGCCGCCGCCGGACACGGTTGCGGACAACCGCATTGCCGACCTTCTTGGTGACGGTGTAGCCGACGCGCGGCGACAGGCCGTCGCCGCGGTCGAGAACTTCAACGAGAAAAAGCCGCCCGCGTCGTTTTTCACCACGACGGACAGCCAGGAATTCCGCGCGCTTCAGAAGCCGCTTGGGATTTGGTCCCACTGGCTTGCCGGTTGCGGGCAACGATCTCGTCTTCCGTTCAGGCGCTGAGCCGCTTGCGGCCGCGGTTGCGGCGAGCTGCGACGACGCCGCGACCACCCTTGGTGGCCATGCGGGCACGGAAGCCGTGCCGACGTTTGCGGACGAGTTTAGACGGTTGGTAGGTACGCTTCATTTGTTTTAATACCGCGGGGTGCGGCCCTTCTTGATTCTGTCACTGTGTAACAGGAGCTTTGCCGGGCCGGCTTTGGCGCGATCGAAACCGCGCCGGGACGAATGGCCCGAGCGTGTGCGGGCTTATAGAAAGAAGGCTTTTGGAAGTCAATCCGGAGTCGTAGGGCGCAATCCGGCTCCGTTCAGACCGGTTTATGTTTGCGACCAAGGATGAAATTGGCAAAAAAGCCGTAATCGCCTAATCTGCGTTGATCAAGTGATCGTGAAGACATTAGCCGCATGAGCGAAACCATACAGGCACAGGAAGGGATCGGCACGGTGGCGTCCACCGAGGCGCCAGCGGCCGTGCGCACGGTGCCGCTGTCGCGCGGCCTGTCGACCAAGCTGCTGCTGCTGACCATCGTCTTCGTGCTTCTGGCCGAAGTGCTGATCTTCCTGCCCTGGATCGCCAGCTACCGGCTGAACTGGCTTAAGGAACGGCTGAGCACGGCGGCTGCGGTGTCGATCGTGCTGGTGCAGGGTGAGCCCGCCTCGCTGTCGCGCACGGCCCAGAACGACGTGCTGATGGCGATCGGCGCCAAGGCGATCGCGGTGCGCGACGGCGGCGTCTCGCGGCTGCTGGTGGTGGCCGAAATGCCGCCGAAGGTCGACGCGCACATCGATATCGCCTCGATCGGCATGATCAAGGGCATGACCGGCGCGCTCGACACGTTGTTTTTCGGCGGCGACCGGATGCTGCGCGTCTTCGGTCCGGTCGGTGACTCGGACAAGGAGTTCGAGCTGATCATGCCCGACAACAGCCTGCGCAATGCGATGCTGCGCTATTCGCGCAACGTCGCCTTCGTCTCGCTGCTGATCTCGCTGTTCACCGCCATGCTGGTCTACGCCGCCATCGACCTGATCATGATCGGGCCGATCCGGACGATGACGCGCTCGATGCTGTCCTTCTCCGAGGCGCCCGACGATCCCGGACGGATCATCCATCCGGCTGCCCGCGCCGACGAGATCGGCGTTGCCGAGCGCGAGCTGTCGCAAATGCAGGAGCGGCTGCAAAAAATGCTCTCCGAGCAGAAGCATCTTGCCGACCTCGGCCTTGCCGTCTCCAAGATCAACCATGACATGCGCAACATCCTGGCCTCGGCGCAGCTGATGTCGGACCGCCTGCGCCAGGTCAAGGATCCGACCGTGCAGGCC